>CAYUUY010000012.1:0-16884 GCA_964448035.1 uncultured Candidatus Saccharibacteria bacterium | reverse complement strand
GCGTAAATGTGAACTAGCTGACGCAAGAACTCTGGGTCAGCAAGTACAACCCCACCAATAGAATCAAAGGTGGGAATCTGATCTGCAACGCTTTGCAGATCTAGCAAGCCTGCCATCATGGAAAGCAAGCAATTGTTAATCTTGTCTTGGTCAGCCAATTCATACTCGAAATGCTGCGCCAAGAAAGCGTGATTAGACCAGAAATCAATCGACTTTGCCAGAGATTCCCTGGGATTATTACTACGCTCATGAGCGCGAATATCCCAAATCTCTGGCGGAACATGCTGACCAGGGTAAGCAGCCAACAGAAAGTAACTGTTGTTGCGGCTGCGGCTCAACAACAGCGTAAGAGCCTTTGTAGGCTCTGGCTCGCGATCATAAACAAATCGCGACGGCATGTCCTTACGAAGACGAAAAGCGTAGAAACGCCGATCGCTTGACAAGGTCTTAACTACCTTGCTTGTCGCGAAGCCAGGTTCAAAAACCCCTTGGCAGGTGGTTTTGATAAAATCGCGGTCATGCGATTCCACGCTTGCCAAAACTCGCCCAAGGTCCTCAGACCGAAGCTCTGCGTCGATTTTGCTTCGATCATTAGACAACACCATCTCTCCTGATATCAACTGATAACGTCTCTGCATCTCCATGGGTTAAGCTCCTTTGTTGTGGTTGTCCAAGCCCTGTTTGGGCTTGGTCGTACCAGCCTTTTGAGCTTTTCCCATATTTCATTGATAGACATATTAGCCCAATGGGGGCGAGATTCACAACAATTTTACTAACTTCACCTCCGATTGCACGTGATTGGTTGCGCTGTAAGAATAATACCAAAAAAAAATATATTTGTCAAGAAGAAGTCAAAAAATAAATATAATATTTCGTGTTTATTAATTATCTCTGTTTAGAATTTTTCCAATAGTAAAAGCGGCAATTGTCAGCACAAAATAAATGATTATTTTAGTAAGATAAAAGCCATCACCGCGCAAGGTCATTTCTAAAATATGCGACCAAATACTTCCGAAAAAGCTAATAATGATTAAAATCAAAAAAGCTAAATTATTCAACTACGGCTCAATGAACTTTCCCATTTTTTTGTTGCTTTTTTTAAAATAAGCAAGCATTTATTTAATCTCTGGGATAAAAGTTTTTTAAACCCCTCGTGCTTTTTCAATATCATGTCCTAAATTTAATGCAAGCGTTGATTTTTCTTTTGAGGACATAGCAATCGGAGGAATAAAAGCAAGAGGTAAAAATGGCTTTGCTTCGATGTAAAGATAAGTATCTTTACAATAAAAACCCTTTATTTGATCCGATTTCAAAGTGCGTGTTTTTCTAATATACAAACCATCTTTTTAAAACATAAAGGCCTAGGGTTAAAATATATTTGCAAAATGCGCAGAACAAAAATCAACAAAACAATCAAACCGATTGTTGTTATTGTTACAAGAACTGACTGCTCTTGAATAATAATTATTATTCCCTGCGCTATTTTAAATAACAAATCAATCATAAGAAGAACAAAAGCAATGTTATAAATTATTTTCCAAAATTTATTTTGAAACCATAAACATTTTTCTGGTTTGATTACAAAACAATATTCTTGAAAACTTGCTGATTTCAAAGAATCAGAAATATTGTTCATATTTTTTCCTTTCTTTAATACAAAAAATAAATAGAGAATGAAAATTAGAAGCTAATCTTTTCTCATAATTATTTGCTTGTTTTTTAATTCGCGATTTTTTTTGCATCGCGCAATTTTTCCAATTTTATTTTAGAACATTCGACGCACCGGTATTCTGGTTTTTGATCTTTTGTTCTATCATAACCGCCAGGAGCAAAAATTAGCCTTCGAACATACCCTTTTTTACCGCAATCAAAACATTTCCCTTTTTTGATAATTTCCCATTTTTCAATATCTTTGCTTTTAAAAATAAATCTATCTACCCAGAAAAAAATACATCCACCAATTAAATTAGCAATGCTTGCGGCAATCCAGTCTTCTCTTGTTCCAAACATCGAGCTGGAGTTTTTAAAATAAGCAACAATCGGAGCAAGTATTGGAGTTGAAAGCTGCCAACGAATAAGATAAAGAACAAATTTTACCACTAAACCTCCTTTGTATAAAAACTAGTCAGAATTATTAAACAAATTTATATTTTAATCTTTTTCTAAGATAACTTAATCTTGATTTTATATCCTTTACGTTAAAATAGACGAAATAAAAACCTCTGAATTCCTAAAATGTCTGAACCGATCAAATTGATTAAGCAATATCTAAATTTTCTTGTTCAAAAAAGTTTCTTGCGGTTGCATTTCATTTAATCATTGCAGCCAAGTTAGACATTGTAAATTTTGCGAGCAAATAATCACTTCTAAATTTTTAGAAAGTCTTAATTGGTCGGGGTGACAGGACTTGAACCTGCGACCTCCGCGTCCCAAACGCGGCGCACTAAGCCAACTGTGCTACACCCCGACGATTAAAGCATGCCAAAAATCTGTTCGAACAAAAATATCATACTATATTTAAGACCATAAATCAACTTAATACCATCTTAAATTTACTCATCTATTTCCAAAAATTAGTTAATATTTCTTGGCAATATTATCTGTTTTTTTTAAAATAACGGTATATTTGATGCAGATATGGAATTTTCAAAAAAAATTCTTTAGTACTTTTTTTAATTAAATTTTTTTTAAGATCTCCAATTCTCTTTAAATTTTTATTATAATAAACAATATAGTTAAATCGGTTCTGAAGTATTAACAAATTTTTTGTAAATTTAAAATCTTTTTTTGTCCATTTCGAAATATGTGATTCATATTTATTGCCAAAAACAATTCCTTGCTGAGAAGGATTAATTGGCGTAGAGATTAAAACCGATTTATTGTTTTCGTAAATTTTTTTTAATAATTTTTTTCCTTCAGCTTTTGGCAAATGTTCCAACACATCAATACATAATACTAAATCATATCGTTTTTTAATTTTTCTAAATATCTTCATTATATTTTCAACATAAATTTTATTATAAATATTTTTTTGTAAATCCGAAATATATTTTTTGTATATTTCAATTCCGTCAATAACCAAATTATCATCTATTTTTTCTTTATTCCATGTTGACAAATATTCTCTTGATAAAAAACCGTATTTTCCAAAACCAAAACCAATATCTAAAATTTTTTTGGGCTGATCGAAAAGTATTATCTCAACAATTTTTGGTATATTCCTATAATCGCTAGTTGGCATATAATTTTTTAATTTTTTTTAAATATTTGCGAGACACATTTTTTGAAGAGTGATACTTTAGTATCCATTTTCTGTTTGAAAAACTATTATTTCTAATCTGACTTAAAAATTCACATATTTTTATAATATTGTTTTCGGTATTTACATTATATATCATAGGCAAATAAGAATATTTTTCTTTTGAATATAATTTTTTATTTAAATAGGTAATTAATGGTTTGTTTAAAGTTAAAGCCTCAAGTTCACTCATTCCTAAAAAACCTAACTGAAACTGACCAACAATAATTTTTGATTGGTTGATAAATTTTGGAATTTTTTGATAAGGAATTTGTTCTTTTTGAATGATAAAAAATTTCTCATTTTTTTGCAAATAGTTAAGAGCTTTTTTGTAATCTCCAAAACCTAAAACTAAAATTTTTATTTTTGGGTTTTGTTTTTTAATTTTTTTCAACGCTTTTAAAGCTTTTAAAGTTCCTTTTGTCCTGTCTTGTTTCGAAATTAAAAAATAATCGTATTCTTGTTTAACTTTTTTTGGTTTAAATTTATTTGTATCAACAATATTTGGTAAAAAAAATGAATTCGGAAAATTTTTCTTAATAATTATTTTTAGATCTGGGGTGCTGTAACAAATTAAATTTGCAGAACGAGCTGAAAAAAGAGTTAAGAAATTATAAAAATTTTTATTAACTAAATGCTCTCTGGCATCTGTTCCGTGAAATTCTAAAATAACAGGGCATTTAGCAAAATAACCCAAAAAACCATACAGCCCATAATTAATATGTAAAATATCTGGTTTTTCTTTAATAAGCCAAAAGATGAATTTGAAAAAATCTAATATTCGAAAAAATACTTGTTTAATTCTCTTGAACTTAGATAATTTATATCCACCAATATTAAATTGGAAAAAACATGTTTGTATTTTTTCTTTTTCAAGCGCCTTAATCAACCCATCAGCTGTGTTTGAAATATTATTTACAAATCCGATTTTCATTCTTTTTTTGTTGAATGTATAAAATAAAATAAATTAAAACTGAAATTATCGAAATAGAAAAAATTATTAATGTTGAGGCTCCAAAAAAGCCTCCATATATAGACAAACAAAGTTCGATAAGAAAAGGAATTAACAATAATACATACAAAAGATTCTTTAAAGAAATATTTAGTAACAACGATAACATTACTCCAACAATTAAACTTCCCATAATTACTCCTATGTATTTAAAATCTGCGTAAAAAGGACCAACAAAAGTTGCAGTTATGGAAACTGGCTGCTCAAAAACAATTGAATCGTAAGTTCTAGTTTGAACATTTTTACCAGTAACAATTTCGCCAATAATATAATTAGCATATCTAGATTTTTGACCAGGAATTAAACTTAAAAAACTTTGAGAAATTATTTCCCCGTTTTTTGATCCTTTTAAATTAATTTCTTTTTGAACTTTTTCTAAATATTGAAAATTACCTACGCTATCCGAAAACGCAAGCTCAAACGGAGCAACAAAATTATTTTTTGTTCTTTGTTCTTGGCTATAAATTTTTGATTTAGAAATTAAACCAACTAAAAAAAACAATATAAATATTAACGCAAAAAACCACAAAAAAGTCTTTTTCATTAGTTTTTTGTCAAAAAGAAATAATACTAAAAAATAAGTCAATATGATTCTAAACACTATGTGTCGATAACCTAGTAAAATTGTTAGGATAAAAGAAATTACAAAAAATAAAATAGTAAATTTCTTTTTATGTTTGTAAATTAACCAAAAAACAATTATTGGTAAGAAAAAAGATTGCAAACTCGCAATGAAATAAAGCTTAGGATCGATCAAATATCTATAGCTAATATTAAATAAGGGAATCGCGTTTGCTTTAATTAAAATTAAAATATTGGCAAAGACACAAATAATATACAAAAATAAAAAAATATAAAATATTATTTTTCCTTTAAAAATTTTGGAATTATTTTTAATATTTACGAATTTAGTCTTGAGTAAGTCAGGAAGAAAAAAACCAAAAATTATGCCGATTAATCCTAATAAATACAAAAAAATTGTTGTCAGCGATGGAATGTAATTTATAGTAGATTCCAAATAGTCAAAAATAGGAGTTTGAATATTGAAAATTCGCGGGCAGAAGGCTAAAAATAAATAAAACAAATAACAAAAAACTACAAATAAAAAAATTGATTTTTTGTCTTTTTTAATTTCTTGTTCTGAAATTTTATTTATTTCTGACATAAAAATTATAATCTATTTAGTACTTCCCAATTATCAGATTCCATTTTATCTTAAATAAATCTTTCAAAGTTCTGATTGAGGTTCTAGCAACTTTTAATCTAGAATTTCCTGCTTCTCTCCACTCTACTGGTAATTCTTTAATCTTGAGATTATATTTTTTAGCAATAGCTATTAATTCCATATCAAAACTCCATCGTTCCATTGTTTGTTTTTTAAAAATTTTCTCTGTTGCCGAGCTTGAAAAAAGTTTAAAACCACACTGAGTATCCTGTATTCCCCAAGCAATCAAAAGCTGAGTTAAAATATTTCCAGCTCTAGAAAGCGCTTTTCTAATAAGTGGCTGTTCTGCAGTAATTTTTGCTCCTTTAATATAGCGTGAAGCAATAATTAAATCATAATTTTTAGTATATGGCCAAAATCCATCAAGCTCTTTAATTCTAGTTGCATTATCAGCATCCATAAAAAGTCGCCACGAGCCTTGAGCAAGCAACATACCTTGGCGGACAACTGCGCCTTTTCCTTTATTTATTGCGTTATCAACTAAATGAAATTCTGGCCATTTTTTAATTAGTTGTTTAACAACTTGAGCAGTATCATCTCTAGAACCATCATTAACAATCAAAACTTCATAATTATAATCTTGCTTTGAAAGGTAATCATAAATATCTTTCAAAGTTGGGATGATTCTTTTTGACTCGTTGTAAGCCGGAATAATAACTGAAAGTTTCATTCAACCTCGCTATTTTGTGGAATGTAATATATATAAAAAGTATCTCCAATTTTATCAATTGGTTCATATTTTTTTAACCAATCATAAGTTTTAGCTGATTTTTCTTTTGGAAAATCTGCCATTGTAAATCTTGAAGCGCAAACTGCAAACCAACCAGTTGTTTCCCCTTTTTCAACGCTCCATTCAGTCGCTTGATTATTGAAATAATACGGGATATAAGAACCGCCAAAATAATCAATTTTTAAATCCTTAATATTTTTTTCATTAACATGTTTTTTTAGTCTTTTTAAATCTTGACCCCAATCAAGCGAAGAATCAATCAAAATTTCACGTTTTTCTTTAGCAAAAGACAATTGGTTAAAATACGACAAATAATAAGGAAAAACAATCAAAGATTCAATGATATGCCAAGAAAGAAGAATAATTATTATTATTTTAAAATTTATATTTTTAAAATTCCACAATTTAAAAATACCATACCCAATAATTAAAAAAATAAAAGGATAAATTGGTAATAAATGTCTAATTCCTAAATTAAGTGAACTAATCATGCTGATTAAAAAATAAAAACTAATTGAAATTAAAAAAATCATTATTGCAAGTATCTTCTGCTTATTTTTTTGAATGAATATTAAAAATAAACTGGAAATAAATAATACCAAAACTGGCAAGGTCGTTTTTAGCAAAAATGCGATCGGGAAAAAATACCACCAACCTTTATTGCTTAAATTGCCTAGAAGAAAAGCGGTATGACCTCCTCCAGCATGAGCAAAAACCATTGAAAAACCAATTAGAAATTGAGCAATTGGTTTTGTTAAGAAATTGTTTGCAAGTCCATGCAAAATTTGTCTCCAAAAAAAGGCGGCTGTTGTTGGAAAAGAAAGATTAATAAGCTCATGCATTTTACCAATATTGTAATTAATTGATAAAGGCAAATAAATAATATAAACCAAAAGAGCGGAAATACCAATAATTTTTAATCCTTGAAATATTTGACGCCAAAAAATTTTCCAAAAACTTTCTGCTTTATGTTTTTTATTCCAATAAGCCCAGAAAGACAATATAAAAAACATCATTGGCAAAATAATAATTGCTGAAAATTTTGTTAAGAACAAAATGCCAAGTGAAATTCCAGTTAGCCAAAGCCACTTTGTCTTTTTTGGCTTTTGGACATTTTCTTGAGATAAAAATTTCCAGTACGAATACATTACTAGCAAAAAACAAAAAGTGATTGGAATATCAGTTGTAACTAAATGACCATGCGCTAAAGCAGTTGGCGAATATAGATAAAGAGACGAAACAATCAAACCAATCCAATTCCCCCAAAGCTCGCGTGCCCATAAAAATAAGATTACTCCCAGTCCTAGCATTATTAAAACCATTGGTAATCTTGCCATAAAAATTAATTTGTCTGCGTCGTTGCCTGATTTGAAAATAAAATCTTCTCCTGCTTGCCATTGATCAATCTTTTCCCAAGATTCATTTTGGAAAAAATCATTACCTCCCCAAAAACTTTTGCTTAAATAAAGCGAAATCCCAGATAAAGCTTTTGCGAGCGGCGGATGTTCTGGGTTCAAACGATAATCACCTTTTACAATATAAGAATATCCTGCTGGGATATGAGCTTTTTCATCCATAGTAGCCGAATCTGTCCATGACAAATATAAAGAAATGATAAATGATCCTAAAAAAATAATTATAAAAAGAATCCAAAAAAAATATTTTTTCATTATTTATTTTTATATGTCCAAAATTTATTTACAAAAAAATTCCATATAATTGTCATGCCAGAAGCAAAACCTAAAGCTAAAATTTTCGACCATTTTTCTGAAACATCATTAAAAATTGAAAATCTAAAATATGAAAAAATCAAAGTATTAATCCCCCAACCAATCAAAGAAACAATAAAAAATTTAAAAAAATAAGAAGATCCAACAGCAGCTCTTTCTGAAGAAGTTTTTGATTTTTTCATACCAGTGGCAAATTCAGACCTAAATGTCCATAAAGAATTCATCGCAAAGCTGTTAGTCGCTGCAATAATAAAAGAAACGGCTTTTGCATATGATTCGTGAAAATCAAAATACGGAATTAACGCCAAAAGAAAAAAAGCACCCCAATCAATAAAAGTATTAAATGCGCCGACAATTGCAAATTTAATAAATTGCACAAAAGTTTGTTTTTGGTTATTTTTTATCATTTTGTTTTTGTATTTTTGGAGTGACCCAAAAACCTAATTGTTTTCCTAAAAGCAATCTGGTTTGGGCATCGATTGCAGGAATTGAACCAAAGAAAATAGCAGCAATAGGCGAAAGCAACCACATTATTACCATTTCCACAGTTTTCAGTCGATGATGATGGTCAGGCTTTGGGGGAATTAGTTTAAATGTTATAAAAACGGAAACAATTAAACCAATCCAGGCAAGACCAAGAATAATTCTTGCCATCCGAGGCGCATTAAAACCAATAATTGTTGAGGTAAAATGCGGATTTGTGAGAAAAGGAAGCCAGCCAGCCACAAGAAGAATCATTGAAGAAGTTGACCAAGAAATATTACCAATAAAATATCTAAGAAAAAGCTCCCATCTTTCTAGTATAGAAATTTCTTTGTGCTTTAGCAATTCTTTAACTAAATAAGGAAAATGTTCAATCCCCCAAGCCCAGCGTTGTTTTTGTTTATATTGATTTTTAATTGTTGTCCAAAAATTTTCAGCCAATACTGCATCCATATAAATTGGCATATACAAAGGAACAGCTGAATAATCACCACTGTATTTAAAAAACGATCGATAATAATGCCTTGAATCTTCTGAAACAATTGAAACATCTAAAAAATCAATGTCTTCAAGCAACTTGTAAGGTAATGATTGTGATGAAAAATTTGTTAATCTCCATGGTCTGCAAGATTCTATCATCTGCCAAAAGCTTGATGAAAAACCAACAATTCTATTTATCATTGGCACTTCCCAAATATTATTTGTGAACAATGCGATTGGTTGATAGCCTCTACGATTTCTTTCTGGCGTAATTAAATATTTATATGTTAAATAAGAAAAATATTTTTTATCAACTTGGGTATCAGAATCAAAAATTGAAACAAGTAAATTTTCTGTTTTAGTTGGATGCGTTTTTAAATATTTGCCAAACTCTCTTCGAATCGCCCAATCACAATTTGCGCCTTTGCCTTTTAATTCACCTTCAATACCTTCAGGGTGAATTGTGCAAATAAAATCTTTAAATTTCCCCTTGTATTTTTTAATTAAACTATTTATACGTTCGTGAATTTCTTCTCCGGCGCGCTCCTCAAAAGTCATAATAATAATTTTTTTATTGTCTGGATATTCATCAGCCAAAATTGAATCAATCCCTCTTGATAATACTTCAACTGATTCTTTGTAAGTTGGAATTATAATTAAATGCTCAACTTTTTCCCAAGAAACTAAATTTTCTGAACCAATAACTTGATTAAGAGCTTCAACCTCACTTTTTCTTTCTTGACGATTTAACCAAGGACCATGGTTTGCCTCATCTTCAAGCTCTTTTAAATAATTTTCTGGTTGTTTTAGCTTTTCAAGCCTAAGATTCCAATCAGTTCTTTGATCGCGTCTCATTTTTCTAAGAGCTGATAATGTATAATAAGCATAGGTCAAAGCGCGCATTAACCAATAAAAATCAAACAGAATAATAAAAAGCGCTACATACATTGGCGCATAAAAACTAAAAATAATTGGTAAGGAAATTATTATCCAAGTTACTGTTGCCGGAATAAATTCTAAAAATCGAGTGAAAACATCTTTTTTTTGCATTTTACATTCCTTTTAGAAAATAATAAAAAAGAATTAAAACCAAAATTTGAACAAATAATCCTATTGATATTAAAATAAAACTTGCTAATTTTTCTCTTTTCCAGGAAAAAACTGCTAGAACTAAATTTAGAATAATTAAAATCATTGCAAGCAGCGGTAGCGAAAGATTAAAAGTGCCTAAAAATTCATGAGCAAAAGGATTATAAAACGGTCCAATTATCAAAATTTTTGTTTGCCATAAATACCAAATAATAATATTAAGCGCTAAAGAAATCCAAAAAATTAACATGAAGCGCCAATCACGCCAAATGCTATTTCTGATAATTGTTTTTTGCCATTCAAATAAAGCGTTGAAATTGTATTTATTATGAGTCATTTTTTCCTTAGCCGGCGAGAGGATTTGAACCACTGACCTTTCCCTTACGAAGGGACTGCTCTACCACTGAGCTACGCCGGCTTGATTAAGCTAGATCTAATTTAATTATAATACTAAGGTTATTTGAAAACATTTTACCTGCCGTAGCTTTGAAAAATAAAGGTATAGCTGCTAAGGCAATAAAATTTTAAAAAAATAATCCAGAGATTTTTAAAGATCAATCTGAATAGAAATAATATTGGATTATACCCAATACCATTTATAAAATATCATATTTTAGGCTCTAAAACAATAAATTCAAAGCGGGATGCGAGAATCGAACTCACCTTTTATCCTTGGGAAGGATACGTAATGCCGCTATACTAATCCCGCAAATTAAATTAAAAACTGGAATAAATTTTTAGAAAATTTATTTCTTCTTAATTATAAATTTATCTTTCGCAAAATCAACGTTTATTTTATCACCTTTTTTTATATCGCCCTTTAACATTTCAGAAGAAAGACGATTTTCAATTTCTTTTTGAATTGTTCTTCTAAGTGGTCTGGCTCCCATTGAAGGTTCGAAACCAATTTCTGCTAATTCGTTTTTTGCTTTTTCTGAAACTTCCATCATAATTCCTTGGGCTGCTAAGAGTCTAATTGTTCTATCTAAAAGCAGATCAACAATTTGCAAAATTTCTTCTTGTTTTAACGCTTGAAAAACAATTATATCATCAAGACGGTTTAAAAACTCTGGACGGAAAATTTCTTTTAGCATTTTCATTAATTTGTCTTTAAGTTCTTCGAATTTCTCTTCTTTCTTTTTTGTATAATCTTGAATAATATCTGAACCAATATTTGAGGTGCCGATTAAAATTGTATTTTTAAAATTAATGATTTTTCCTTTTGAATCTGTAAGACGACCATCTTCTAAAACTTGAAGCAAAATGTTAAAAACATCTGGATGCGCTTTTTCAATTTCGTCAAACAAAATAACTGAATATGGTTTTCGGCGCACAGCTTCTGTTAGTTGTCCGCCTTCTTCAAAGCCAATATATCCTGGAGGAGAACCAATTAATCGTGACACAGAATGTTTTTCCATATATTCAGACATATCGATTCTAATTAAACTTTCTTCTGATCCAAACAAAGTTTCTGCCAAGGTTTTTGCAAGCTCGGTTTTCCCAACTCCGGTTGGACCTAAAAATAAAAATGATCCTGCAGGTCTTTTTGGATCTGCAAGTCCAGTCCGAGCACGACGAATACTCTCAGAAACTGCTTCAATTGCTTCACTTTGGCCTATTACTCGGCGATGCAAAAACGACTCAAGCTTAAGCAATTTTTCTCTTTCCTCTTGAGTTAATTTAGTAACTGGAATATTAGTAATTTTTGAAACCACTTGGGCAATATCATCAATAGTAACTTCTGGCAAAGTGGTTGCTTTTTTTCTTCGCCACGCAGAGATTAATTCAGCCCTTTGTTTTGTAAAATCGTCAAGTTCTTTTTTAATTTGATTGATTTTAAATTTCTCTTTTCTTTTTTCAGCTTCACTCAATTCTGATTGAGCACGATTTATTTTATCGCGAATATCTGTTAAGTCAGCCGGTTCAGAAATCATTGAAAGTCTTACAGAAGCAGAACCCTGGTCAATTAAATCAATTGCTTTATCTGGCAAAAATCGATCTGTGATATAGCGATCGGAAAGTTCAGCTGCAGCCACTATGGCAGCATCAGTAATTTTCACACGATGATGAGCTTCGTATCTATCTTTAAGACCACGTAAAATTTCAATTGTCTGCGCAACTGTTGGTTCAGGCACCACAACAGGCTGGAACCTACGCTCAAGCGCTGGGTCTTTTTCAATATATTTTCGATATTCATCTAAAGTTGTTGCTCCGATTACATGAAGTTCACCTCGAGCAAGCGGTGGTTTTAGCATGTTTGAAGCATCAATTGCGCCTTCTGCGCCACCTGCACCAACAACAGTATGAAGTTCATCAATGAAAACAATTAATTTATCAGTATTAGCAATAATTTCATCAATAATTTTTTTCATTCTTTCTTCAAATTCACCGCGAAATTTAGTACCTGATAAAATTGCTGAAATATCAAGAGCAACAATTCTTTTATCGTGCAAAGTTTCTGGCACCTGACCATTTGAAATCTTTAGCGCCAAGCCTTCAACAATCGCAGTTTTTCCAACTCCAGCTTCACCAATTAAAGTTGGGTTATTTTTGGTACGGCGAGAAAGAATCTCGATTGTGCTTTGAATTTCTTTGCTTCTACCAATTACCGGATCAAGTTTTCCTTCGCGCGCTAGCTGAGTTAAATCACGACTATATTTATCTAAATTAGGCGTTTTTGATTCTTCGCGTTTTTTTTCACCTTGTCCAGAAATTTTTACAACCGCCTGGCGCGCTTTTGCTAAATCAATATCGTTATTTGCTAAAATATCTGCTGCCAAACCCTCGCCTTCTTTTATTAAACCCAAAAAAATATGCTCTGGGCCAACATAATCATGGCCAAGTTCATACGCTTCCTCACGAGCAAGCTCTAAAGTTTTTTTGCTTCGGGGAGAAAATTGAACTTCTTTTGTTTTATTTGAACCTTGCTTAATTACACTTTTAATTTCTGGTTTTAATTTTTCTGAATCCAGATTTAAAGCGCTTAAAATTTTTTTAGCAATTGCATCTTTTAATAAACTGAGCAAAATAAACTCGGTGTCAATTGTTGAGTTGCGATATTTTTTTGCTATTTTTTCTGCGTCAGACAACACGTTTTGAGCTGACGAAGAATAATTTTCTTTTGCATCTGATTCAGCAAAATTCATCTCTTGCGGATAATCATTCATTCCAGAAGCGCCAAAATTTTCAAATAAATCTCCGAGTCCCATTTCTGAACCAAAAAAAGAATCAAAAATAGAGCCACCTCTAGTGTTAGACAAATTATTTATTTGTTCATCTTTTTTGCGACATTCATCACAAAGATAAATTGTCTTTTTTTTGCCATTTACAAGATATGTAATTTTTGCTGAAGCTTGATTTTTTTTACATCTTTCGCATAACATAAAAACCTCCTGATAGATTCATTTCGATTTTAATTATAGCACAAAGAACTCTTAATTCAAGAAACTAATTCTTCTTTTCTAAAAATTTTTCTAAATATTTTACAAATTCAGATTGATTTTCAATATATGGAAAATGCTCAGCTTTTGAAATAATAGCTAATTCTGATTTTGTAATCATTTTTTGCATTTTTTTACCATCTGAAACTGGGGTTACTTTATCATTTTTCCCCCAAACGATTAGTGTTGGATTTTTGATTTTTTTCATTAAAACCGACAGATCTTCGTCAATCACTTTTTGAAATAATTCTTTGATTTGGCCTTTCGAAAGATAGTCTTCATTTTGGATTATTTGATAAAATTTCTTTTGAACTTTTTGTTTTTGTCCTTTTAAACCCGGGATTGAAAAGAAAATTCGACCAACTTTTGCAGTCACAAAAGCCAAACTTTTACCCAAATTCTTGCTTGGCTTAAAACAAGAAGCATTCATTAAAACAATTTTGTCTAAATATTTTGGTTTTTGAGCTGCCAAAAAAACTACTGGCCTGGCGCTAAAAGAATGAGAAATAATTGTTAATTTACGAATTTTATTAGCTCGTATAAATTTATCCAAAAAATCAGCATATTTCGGAGTTCCCCAAGCAGTTTCTGGCATGTCAGATAAACCAAAGCCTGGCAAATCTAAACGCCATACTCTAAATTTTTCCGCTAGATACGGGGCTAGTAAATTCCAAGTATTTTGATCTTGACGCCAACCATGAAGAAGCAAAAGATTAGGACCAGTTCCCGAAACTTTATAATAAATTTTTTGGTCATCAATTTTTGTTTGCATAACTCTCCTAATTTTTAAAAACGAGAGACAAAATTTAAGTCCCTCATTTTTATAATAATATTTCTAAATTGATTTAGCAAATATTTATTCAAATTAATTTTTTAAGAGCGACAATATAAGCAGCTGTTCTCAAATCGCAATTATATTGATTCGCAATATTAAAAACTTGTTCAGACGATTTACTTAAGTATTTTTTAAGTTCTGAAAATACTTTTTTTTCTGACCATTTTTGTTTTTTTAGATTTTGTAGCCATTCAAAATACGAAACAATAACGCCACCGGAATTTGATAAAACATCAGGAATCACCTTATTTTTAAATTTAGCAAATTTTTCATCTGCTTCAACAGTTAAAGGACCATTCGCTAATTCTAAAATATATTTAGCCCTAATTTTTTGATAATTTTCTATAGTAATCTGTTTTTCTAAAGCGGCTGGAATTAAAATATCGCATTTAAGGTAAAGGAGGTTATTAGGATTTATTTTTTTTGAGGATTTTATAAAATTCGCATATTTTGCAACTTCGCCTTTTTGATTTTTAATTTGAATTAATTTTTTAATGTTAAGACCTTTTTTTTCATAAATCGCGCCAGAACTATCTGAAACAGCAACGACTTTAAATCCATTTTCACTTGCAAACTTGGCAAAATAAGAACCAACATTCCCAAAACCTTGAATTACAATTTCTAAATTTTTGCTATTTTTAATTTTAAAATGCTTTAAATAATTTTCTAAAATATAAAAGCCTCCAAGTCCAGTTGCTTGCTCGCGCCCTCTACTTCCACCGAAATTAATTGGTTTTCCAGTTACAACAGCTTTTGTTTTATCTTTAGTTAATTCTTGATATTTTTTTGCAATAATTTTCATAATTTGATCATCAGTACCAACGTCTGGAGCAGGCACATCAAATTTTGGCTCAATATCTTGATAAATTAATTCAATAAATTTTTCAGTGATTTCTTTAATTTCCTTATTTGTTAAATTTTTTGGGTCAATTTGTAATCCTCCTTTGCCGCCTCCGTAAGGCACACCAGCTAAAGAGTTTTTAATCATCATCCAAAAAGCAAGAGATTTTACTTCGTCTAAATCAACTTGCGGATGATAACGAAGACCGCCTTTGTAAGGACCAAGTTTATTATTATATTGAACGCGATAACCATATATTAATTTATTTTTAAAAGGAAAATTTATCTCAATTATTTTTTGCGGTTGTAAAAGCTGAAAATATTTTTCTTTTTTGAGTTTCAGTTTTTTTGCTGCTTTTTCTAAAACTTTTAAAGAATCTTCAAAAATATTCATAATTTGTTAAACCAATTGATTTGCATTTAATCAATATAAATATAATGTGACTAATTTCTTATTTTTTTAACTCTTCGTCAATTGCTTGCTTATCGAAACCAACAATAATTTTTCCCTCAATGTCTACAACTGGCACACCTTGCTGACCTGATTTTTCGATCATTTCATGAGCTTTTTCTTCGTCCTGACTAACATCAATTTCTTCGGCCTGAATTCCCTTTTGTTTTAAATAATCTTTTACCAAAATACAGTATGGACAGGTTTCTGTTGAATAAATAATCACCTTTTTCATATTATTCCTTTCTAATTTTATGATTGCTTGATTTAACTATTTAATTAAATTATCGAGATTGGTTGCTTGATCCGATTGTTCAAGTTAACCATCTAAAAATTTTCTGACTTGATTATCTAACTATCCCAATTCCCATATACCAACCTTGCGGTTTTTTACAAAGCGGGCAAGGATCTGGTGCTTCGTTTCCTTTGTGGATATAGCCGCAATTAAGACATTTCCATTCAATTTCTTGGTCTGATTTATAAAGTTTTCCAGCCTCCAAAAGATCGGCCAAAACTGTATAACGTTCAGCATGTTTTTCTTCAACTTCTAAAATTTCTTGAAACAAATCAGCAATTTCTTTTTCGCCTTCTTCTTCAGCAATTTTTTTGAAATCTGGATACATTGTACCAAATTCATATTTTTCACCTTCAGCAGCATGACGTAAATTTGCCAAAGTTTTTTCCCATTTTGGAATCTCGTAAGTATTTGTTGCCTCTACTTTATCAACTACTTTTTCATATTCTTCTTCAGCATGAGCTCGTTCGTTGTCTGCAGTTTCTTCAAAAATCCGCGAAATCCAAATTAAACCTTCTTTCTCTGCTTGCTTGGCAAAAAAAGTATATTTGTTTCTGGCAAGTGATTCGCCGATAATAGCTTTAAGTAAATTTTCTTGGGTTTTTTTCATATAACTCCTTTCAGTCTATGTTAGCACTTTAACAATTTTAGGGCAAGGGATTGAAAAATAAATTTATGATGCAAAACAAGGTTCCCTGTCATTTTGAGTCCGCCAAAGGCAAGACAAAGAAGTTAGAGAAGCGGGAATTTACGATTTCTCCAAAATCTAAATTATTGCATCTTCAAATTTTCATCTAGACCTGCCTGCAATGACAATTTTTATTTTTTATTTATCATTTTTCTTTCGTTAATACTTACCCAACGGCTAGTGGGCATCCCAACAAAACATAAGCAAATGTCAAAACTAGGTTTTAAGATATTAATTATTATCTCTTAAATAAAAAACCGCCAAGCGAAAATGATTCGCCTCGCGGCT
>CAYUUY010000011.1:0-17047 GCA_964448035.1 uncultured Candidatus Saccharibacteria bacterium | reverse complement strand
ACACCTCGCCAGATTTTGATTGCCCGTGCTCTTGGATACGATGAAAATATCAAATACGCTCACTTGCCAATGATTCTAAATGAAGATAAATCTAAAATGTCAAAGCGCAAAGATCCAGTCTCTGTAACCAAAGATTTTATGGAAAAAGGCTATCTTCCAGAAGCGCTCGTTAATTTTATGGCGCTTCTTGGCTGGAATCCGGGCGGAGACAAAGAGCTGATGACAATTGATGAAATGACAAAAAAATTCAATTTTAAGCGTGTGAACAAAGCAGGAGCTGTATTTGATATTGAAAAACTGAACTGGATCAATGCCCAGTATTTGAAAAAACTTTCTGATAACGAGCTTTTGAAACAAGCTAATAAATATTTTCAAGCTGGAATTGATACTAATTTGAAATCACGAATTTTGAAAGTGATAAAAGATCGACTTGAATATTTGGATCAAATTTCTGACGCAAGCGCTTATTTTTTTAAATTGCCAAAATATAATAAAGATCTTTTGATTTTTAAAAAGTCTGATTTGGATAGTACCCGCCGAGGTTTAGAAATCGCTAGAGACGCGCTGGATAACGCTGACGAGCCGACTTGGAACTCGCAAGATGACTTGAATCAACTCTTAGCTAGCGAGGTTCAGAAATTTGTGCTTTCAAACGGCGATTTATTTTGGCCAGTTCGCGCCGCGCTTTCTGGCATGGAAGCCTCCCCTTCTCCATCTGAACTGCTTTGGGTTTTAGGAAAAAATGAATCTCTTTGTCGAATTGATAAGGCAATTGAGAAATTAAAATAATATTGTTCAAGCACAAGCGAGAATTAAAAACTAAAATAGTTCTCGTCGTAAGCTCCTCGAACATTAAGCAATTTTGTCATTGCGATCCTGCCTTTGACAGCGAAAGCAATCTTAACAGTGTCATCCTGAGTGAAATGAAGGATCTAGCGAAGCGAAATATCCGAATCCTAAAGGATTCTAGATCCCTCGACTAGCTCGGGATGACAGTTCAAGAAATTGCCGTGCTTCTTCCGCTCGCTCACAATAACAATTTTGATTTTTTACTTTTTTATCTATTATTTTAAAATTGAGCAAAGCTCAATTTTATGTTATAATCAAGGCTGTTGCGGGATCGTCTAGCGGTAGGACATCAGACTCTGAATCTGGCAACGAAGGTTCGAATCCTTCTCCCGCATTTTTTATTAAACAAATTTTAAGGTTTTATGGTTCGTATTTAAATCCCGCCAATCAAGGCGGGATTTTACTTTACAATTCAAGTCCTTCTAAGCGCAGAATGAGAACTATTGACGGTTTCTAATTCTCACTTCGTTCGAACAATAATCTTTCTGAGATCTGAGATATTAATTTTGAGATGATTTTAATACCCTGCAATCCATTTTACAAACCAGCCAAAAAGACTAAAAACTGAAGTTTCCTCATCAATCTGGTCCTGTAGCGATGTGTTTTGATTTTCTAAAATCTGAAGCTGGCTTTGAATCTGCTCTTTTTCGCTTTGATTTTGGACAGACACATTAAGTTTTTGCATTTCTTGAATTCTATTTTGGTTCTGTTCCATTTCCTGCTTAGCTTCTTTTAGCTTGTAATAATTTGGACCAATCAGAAATTTTGACACGCTATTTCGATTTTGAGTTTCATCAATCAAAGTATTAATTTTATCTTCTGAAGCACCGTATTCTTTAGTGTATTTTTCTAAATCATTGCCAGTTTCTTCATCTTCAACAATCGCTGAAGAAATAACTATATTTTCCAAAGCAGAATTTACATTTTCCATTCTGATTTTTGAAGAAGCGTTTTCTGGATCGTAGCTAGCTTTAACAGCATTAATTTGATTTTTTACCATTTCTTTAACTTCTTCGCGAATTATTTCTTGTGCTTGAGTTCGCGTCATCTCGCCAATTTCTGGATTGCTTTCCTGAACCTGAGTTTTTACTTGCTCACGAACATTATCCAAATTGCCAGAGTTTTTCGTTGATGTCTGAGCAGCAGTTTGGCTACCTGAGCTCGTCGAAATTGAGCTACTTAAACCTGATGAACTACCTTGATTTTGCTGAGCAGTTACAATACTGTTAAAACCAGTCAAGCAAATCGAAATAGCAAAAATTGATACTAAAAAATTTTTCATAAATCCTCCTTATTTATTATATCAAAGTGCTATATTTTTTGATATAACTTTATTATTTTAGCAGTAATTTAATTGTCCGAATGAAACGAGAACTATTTGAAACTACTTCGCTATCCAACCTCTCTCAGAGTTCACAATGACAATTTTTATTTACCATTTGTCATTATGATTTATTATTTTTAATTTTTATTTTGACTAATTATCGTATCCCTGTCTTAATCTTTTTTTCTTCCAATCCCCTAAAAATTTATAAAAATCAATTCTTGACCGAACAATTTTTTTAAGAGAAAATAAGAGTACTGAATATCTTAGAGTTCTCTTGCAACAGGTACCAAAGCACCTCACAAAAAATTCCGCTTATAGCGGGATTTTTTGATATAACTTTTTAATATTATAAAACAAAGTAAAAACTGCTTTTTAAATCCCAGAAAGTAAAATTAAAAAATTATCAAATAATAAACAATTATAACTTGTAATTGAACAAAAAATTTATATCAAAATGAAAAAATGTTAAAACAAAAAAGCGCCTCTTAAAGTGAACCTAAGAAAGCGCTTTTTTAATACAAGAATTTAGCACTCGCCACCGATTTTATACATTCCAGTGCCACAAACTGGACAAACTCCCTTAACTGCTTTTTTACCATTTTTCATAGTTACAGGTGTGCAATCTTTAATTTCTCTTTTTTGACGACATTTTACACAATAACCTTCTGCCATTTTTATCACCTCCTCTCAATATTTATTCGTAACTTCAAGCTACTTTTCATTCTATACGTGGTTTAGGCACGTGTCAAGAAAAAACAAAGCTAAAATAAATTTTGGGGTTGCCAATAAGCTTATTTTAGGATAAAATCAAGAGTGATTTAGAAATTTTTTGATTTATTTTTTTCTTATTATTAATAATTAAAAAACAAAAAAATAAGGCCCCATCGTCTAGTGGTTAGGACGTCAGCTTCTCAAGCTGAAAACATGGGTTCAACTCCCGTTGGGGCTGCCATACTAATTAATAAAAATAATAAATCAAAATTATAGTTGTCACTTCTTGGCTAAGTGTTATAATGATTTCATAATTCTAAACTATGAAACATTTTTTATTATTAAATTTTATTTGACTTTTTCCTAAATTTTTCAAACAATAAAATTAGTAATAGTCCTTTTGGACTAACGCACTCTACAAAAAGGAGCATTTCAGATGCAAAATCCCGACCAGATAATGCCTCAGAAAAGTTCTGACACAAAGTGGTTTGTTGGTGCAATTGTCTTTGTTGCGCTTTTTTTTGGAATGATTATCTTAATTGCGAGTGGCAAAACTCCTAGCGATATGCGCCGCAAAACACATGGAACAGTTGTCTCGAGCGGCGGAGTTGTTGTTCACAAAAATCCGCCAGCCCCAAAAGCAGATCAATATCCAGCTAAAACGGTTGAAAAGTTCTTTAGCTGTATTCGAGCTGGCAATGTTGAGGCAGCCAAAAAATGTTGGTGTATTAAAGGAGATGATTTAGCCCTTGTTCATTGGCATATTACTCTCACCCGAGATGATCTAATCAACGCAATGATTTCTGATGGAATAAGCAACAAGGAAAACTACACCAACTTAAGTTTCAACACAATTGTAAAAAACGGAGATTTTGCAGAAGTTGAAGTTACTGGAGAACAACCAAACAAACAACCAAGTCGTTTTACTGTCAAAAGAACCGGAGTATTCAAAGGCTGGAAGTTATTCCAACTTGTTGCTGAGTGATATAACTGATACAAACACGGGAATCGAGGTGAAATAATGCAAGAAACCGTAAACGATAACTCTTTTTCAACCACACCTTATCATCACTACAATCAAGCTTTGATAAAAGTAATTGGTATTTCTGTTGCGTTCTTAGCTGTCTCTGTTTTTGTACTTATCGTTCGTACTACACCATACACAAAAGACATTGTCAGCAATTCTCCTGGCGCAATCTGCCGATCGTATTTACGAGCGCTGGGAGACGAAGAACAAGAAAAAGCACTTGCTTGTTGGTGCTGCAAACCAAGCGAAATTGTTTTTTTCGCCGATGATGAAAACGACAAAAATCAGACTTTGGCGCAAATAATTAACAACCAAATTGATTTTCTAGATGATATCGGTGGCGATCCGCAAATCTCCACTGAATTAGCTCGAATCAAAATAAAAAATCAATTTACAGGCGCAGCCCTTGTTTCAGTTAGCCTTCTTGAAAATACACACATGTATCACGGAGACAGACAAATGATTGATGAAAATACACCAGAAATCGCTCAGATCACATTTGAAGTCCAAAACATAGGTTATCGCTTTGGTTGGCGGATTGCTCGAGTTGTTGACAAAAACTATTAGCTCTTTACAGCAAATAAAACCAATTCAAAACGCAAAAACTTCGCTCCTTACTGCTTGTTGGCGGCTGGCGAGATAGAATCTCGTTTTATATTATCTCGCCAGCCGCCCTACCATTTTAAACTATTGCATCGCAAATAAATATCAATTATTATTAAAATATAAATAATTTTGGAGGGGTAATGACAAACGCTGCCGATAAAGCAGAAGAAATTTTTAAAGACCCAGAAAATAAATCTTCAAACAAACAAGGAAAAACTCAAAAAACAATATCTAAACGCGCTAAAATTATTTTATTAATTTTAGCAATTTTATTTTTGCTTGGAATGAGTTGGTGGATTTGGAAAGATGAAATTGGTTTTAGTAATATTGATTTAAAAAGCTCTGATAAATCAGCCACTTGCCCTCTTACTGGTCTTAGCACTAGTAAAGAAAAATCAGAACAAAGACCAATTGGAATTATGATTGAAAACCATACAACTGCCAGACCCCAATCAGGAATAAACGAAGCAGAAATGATTTTTGAAGCAGTTGCCGAAGGCGGAATTACTAGATTCTTAGCTGTATACCAATGCGGCAAAGAACCAAAAGAAATTGGCCCTGTTCGCTCAGCGCGCATTTATTATGTAAACTGGGATAAAGGTTTAGACGCCCTTTATGCTCATGTTGGTGGCTCTCCAGACGGCTTAGAACAAGTTAAAAACTTAGATATTGCCGATTTAGATCAATCATATTTAAGCAATTTTTATTGGCGTTCGTCTAGCCGCACCGCGCCCCATAATGTTTATACAACTCTTGCCAAGCTCAGAGACGCTGCAAAATCAAAAAATTTTAAAACCACTGGTAGTATTGATGAATGGAAATATTCCTCAAGCTCAAAATCTGCAGAAGTTGAAAGCGCGGAACTTAATGTGAATTTTTCATCTTATAATTATAATGTGTCTTGGAAATTTGATAAAATTAAAAATTATTGGCTAAGATCTCAAGGCGGGTCAGCTCACAAGGATTCTGCTGGTGTTCAAGTCTCAGCTAAAAATTTAGCAATTATGTTTACTGATATTTCAACTCGTTCAGATGGTAGAATGGATATTGAAACAATTGGTTCAGGGGAAGCAAAAGTTTATATTAATGGAAAAGAAATTGATGCAATATGGAAAAAAGCCGCAGAAGATAAAATGCTAAAATTTTATGATTCTACAAATAAAGAAATCTATTTTGCTCCAGGAAATACTTGGATTTCTGCAATTTCAACGAAATCTCAGATTAAATATTCTTCAACCAATCTTTCTAAGTCCGACTCAGAATCAGAAAATACAAAAGAATCTACAAATTCAGAGTCAGAAGAATAAATCTAATAAGTTTGTTTAGGCAAAAAAACTACATAAAAAGTTTTGCCAAGAATCTTAAAATATAATTTTAACGAATACTTTTTAACCCATTCTAAATCGTACTCCAGCGCTTGTTTGGTGGTTAATTTTGCTCTGCCAGAAACCTGAGCAAGCCCAGTTACCCCTGGCAAAACTTGATAACGGTCTTGATATTTTTGATCAATTTTTTTGATTTCAACATCAATTAAAGGTCTTGGACCAACAATACTCATTTCCCCTTTTAAAACAAGCCAGAATTGCGGTAATTCGTCAATGCTAAAACGACGCAAAAATTTTCCAATCCAAGTTATTCTTTCATCATTTTTTGTTTGAATATTTGGTTCTTTTAATAAAGCAATTTTCTCAGTTTCAAATTTTTCAGATCCTGGCTTCATTGTCCGAAATTTAATAATTTGAATTTGTTTAAAATTTTGACCATATCGAAATTGTTTAAAAAAAATAGGACCTGAAGAAAAAATTTTGATTGCAATGATTGAGAAAAGAAATAGCGGAGAGAAAAAAAATAAAAAAAATATCGCAAAAAAAATGTCAAAAATTCTAATGGTTGAATTATTTAATATTTGAAGGCGAGATTTTTTCATAGGCTTTTAGTAAGGCTTTTTCGCCGTTATTTTGCCAGATGTTATAAATAGAAAATCTTTTAATATTTTTAAACACAAAACAATTATACCAATTATGCTTGTAAAGACGCAAAATATATGATTAATTCATAATATGAGTATAAGATTTAATTTAATAGGTTGCGGTAGAATTGCACAAAAATATATTCAACTTTTTGCAGAAAAAAAAATTCAAAACGCCAAAATTGTTGGGGTTTGTGATATAATTTCGAAAAAGGCTAAACTTGCAGGAATGAAATTGGGTGTTCCGTATTTTTCAGATATGAATAAAATGATAAAAAAAACAAAACCAGAGGTTATTTGCATATTGACTCCAAGCGGATTACATTTTAAACATTTTAAAAATACAATAAAATATAAAAAACATTATGTAATTGAAAAACCAATTGCTTTAAGACTTAAAGATGCTAATGAAATTATTAAATTGAGTAAAAAAAACAATATTAAAATTTTTCCTGTATTTCAAAATCGATTTAATAAACCAATCAAATTTTTAAAAAATAATATTGAAAAAAATAAATTAGGTAAAATATTTTTGATTACTGCCCGTATACGCTGGAAAAGAGATCAAAAATATTATAATTTAGATAAATGGCGAGGAACATTTAAATATGACGGCGGGGTTATCGCAAACCAAGCAATTCACTTTCTTGATTTATTAATGTGGCTTGGAGGAGATGTCAAGTCTGTGTTTTCCATTGCAAAAACTTACTCAGTCAAAATAGAAACTGAAGATACAGCAGTTGTGATCTTAAAATTTAGATCAGGAGCAATCGGGGTCATTGAAGCAACTGGAGCCACTCGACCCAATGATTTAGAAGGATCTGTGTCTGTTTTAGGAAATAAAGGATCGATCATAATCGGAGGTTTTTCCGCTAATAAAATTGAAACTTTGGATTTAACACAAAAAAATATTGAAAAAAATATAGCAAAATATACGCAAAATCCTCCAAATGTATATGGTTTTGGACATCAAGTTTTATTAAATAAAGTTGTCAAATCAATAAATAAAAATCAGAAATTTGAAATTAGTTTAAAAGAAACGCAAAGAAGAATTAATGTTTTGCAAGCAATTTATCAATCAATACAGTTTAAAAAAGAAATTAAAATATCAAAAAACAACAAATCAAAACTAGGAGAATTTTGATATCTAAAAAAGCAATTATTTACCCAAATGTAATATTAGGAAAAAATATTATTATCGAAGATTTTTGTATTATTGGTAAACCATACGATCTTATTGATAAGAAATCAAAAACAATGATTGGAGACAGCGCAAAAATTAGATCGCATAGTATTATTTATTCAGGGAATAATATTGGGAATAATTTTTCAACAGGTCATTTTTGTTTAATCAGGCAAAATAATCAAATTGGAAATAATGTAAGCGCTGGAAGCCATTCTGAAATTGGATATAATGTTATTATTGAAAATTATACTAGAATTCACTCACAAGCTTTTATTTCTGAATATTCGATACTTAAAGAAAAATCATGGATTGGACCGCAAGCAATGCTTGTTAATACAAAATACCCCAAGCATCCAAATGCGAAAAAAAACCTTAAAGGACCATTTATTGGAGTTAATGCCAAAATTGGCGCTAATTCAACAATTATGAGCGGTGTTCGAATTGGCGATAACTGCTTAATTGGCGCCGGTAGCGTTGTTTTAAAAAATACCAACAGAAATTCAATTTATGCAGGAGTACCAGCAAAATTTATTAGAAAAATACATTATTTTAATGATTAAAAATATCGATCTGTTCAAACAATATAAATCTATCAAAAAAGACATTGATAGAACTATTTATAAAGTAATTAAAACAACAGATTTTGTAAACGGAAAATCCACAAAGGAATTTGAAAAAAAATTTGCCGAATATAATAATATAAAATATTGTTTAGGAGTAAATAGCGGGACAGATGCTTTGGAAATTGCAATTAAATCTTTTAATTTTCCAAAGAACAGTGAAATAATCTTACCAGTAAATAGTTTTATAGCAACTGCTGAAGCAATATCTAATAACCAGCTAAAACCAGTTTTTTGTGATTGTAATAAAAATAATTACAGTATTTCTGCAAAAGAAATAATTCAAAATATTAACAAAAAAACTGTTGCAATTATCATTGTTCATCTATATGGTTATCCTGTTAATATTAATAAAATAAAAAAGATTGCCAAGAAAAGAAAGCTAAAAGTTATAGAGGACTGCGCTCAAGCACATGGCGCTAAATATAAAAATAAAAAAGTTGGTACTTTTTTTGATGTAGGTACTTTTAGCTTTTATCCAGGAAAAAATTTAGGAGCATATGGAGATGCTGGCGCAATAGTTAGCAATAATAAAAAAATATATAAAAAATGCTCCTTAATTGCAAATCACGGCAGAGAAGACAAAAACGAACATATAATCATTGGCAGAAATTCTCGCTTAGACGGAATACAAGCTGCAATTTTAAAAACAAAATTAAAATATTTAAACAAATGGATTTCTAAACGGAACTTACTTGCTCAAGAATATTTTAAGAATTTAAAAAATTTATCTCAAATAAAACTACCGATCATAAATCCTAAATCGCTGCCAAGCTTCCATCAATTTGTTATTCAAGCTAAAAAACGCGATCAATTAAAATTATTTTTAAACAAAGAACAAATTGAAACTAATATCCATTATCCAAAAACTATTACCCAGCAACCAGCTTATAAGGAAAACAAAAACTATAAAAATGCTGAATTTTTTGCTAAAAATATTATTAGTCTTCCTATCGGTGAACATTTAAAAATTTCAGATATTAAGGATATTTGCTTACAAATTAATAAATTCTATGAAAAAAATTTTAATGATAACAAGAAGCGAATTACCACAAGATAAACGTGTTTATAATGAGGCACGATCTTTAATTAAAAACGGATATCAAGTTATAATTTTGTGTATTTGCAGAAATTATTTTGAAAAAAGAAAAATATATTATAAAAAAATCGAAATTGAAAGAATATATTTAAAAAAATTTTCAGGGTGGCTATTATTGATAGAATATTTATTATTTACTTTTCATGTTACTTTCAAATGTTTTTATTATGCAATACTTAACAAATTTGATATAATTCATCTCCATAATCCACCAGATTTTTTAATACTTTCTGGTTTACCAGGAAAATTATTAAATAAGAAAATTATCTTTGATTTTCATGAAATTTGTCCAGAATTATTTGTTGATATTTTTGGAAAAAATAGATTTTTTAAAAAGATTTTACAATATTTTGAAAATTTAGTTTTTAAATTCACTGATAGAATAATTACTGTCAATAATTCATGTAAAAGATTGTTTTTATCACGGAATAATTTTAACAAAAAAATCTTTGTTGTTAGAAATGGGCTAGATAAGGAAGAACAAAAAATATTTTCAAAAAGAATTTTAAATAATAAAAACGAATTATTATTTGTAGGCAATATTTCGAAACAAGACAATGTCGAAACCTTATTGGAATTAGCAGAATATCTTAATAAAAAAAACCTTAAATTCAAAATTAATATAATTGGCAAAGGCAAAGAATTTAACCAAATTAAACATAAAGCAAGAAAAATTAAAAATATTAATATATTAGGACCAATATATAATCGAAAAAAATTAGCTTTTTATTTTCAAAAAGCTTATGTAGGCCTCGAACCAGCCAACTTAACAATACTAATGAACAATTATGCAACATTTGTAAAAGTCGTTGAATATTGCTCTGCAGGCTTGCCAACTATTTGTTTTGACACAATAGAGAATAGAAAAACAGCTGGTAATTCTGCATTATATTCAAAAACAAAAAACGATTTTTTTAAAAATACCGAAAAAATTATTACAAACAAAATATTACAAAGAAAACTATCTAAAAAAACTTTGCAACAAAAAAAGGTAATTTCTTGGTCAAAATCTGAAAAAACATTGTTAAATGTTTATAAAAATCTTTAATAAAACTTATTAATATATTGTATATACAACAATTCCGCCGATAAAAACAATTGCGACGAATACTGCCAAAGCGTTTCTCCAAGGTTTTGGTTCAACAGGCTCAGAGGAAATATAAGCTGGATCAACAATGGTAATTTTTATTTTTCCCGTATCTTCGAACTGAGCTTTTTTAAGTTCTAATACTTCAACTAGGCTCTGGGATAAATTTTTTAAATCATTTGGATTTTTATGATATAAAGTAACTTCAATAATTTGTACATCTTTAGCAACTTTTGCTTTAATAATTTTATCTAAATCTGAATTTAGATATTTATTGTCTAGAAAAACGCCGGCTTGGTTATAAACATCTTTAATAAAATTGTTGGTTTGGATTACTTCTGCTAAAACATCAGCTGTATGCTTTGATGATTCAGACTCAGAATAAGCTGAGCCAATAACTTCTGAATATTGTTTAGTAATCAATATCTTTTCAGTTGCTTGATATTTTTGCTCTTGAAACCTAAAAACAAAAAAAACAATACACGAAATAACAAAAGCAATTATAATAAGCCATAAAAAATAAATTTTAATTGGTTTTTTATTCATAAACCTCCAAATAATCTGAATAAGAAATTTGACCGAGCGAAGCTTTGGCAAGCGCATCCTCTTTTAAGCTCAAAAGCTCATTCTTTTTTAAAATTTCAAGGATATTTTTTCTTAAAGAATTGTTTTCTAATTTTGCCCGGTCTTCTTCATCCAAATTAATAATTTCATAAATAATTTGATTTTTATTATCCCCTGTCTCACAAAAAAAACATTCACCTGCCCGATATAAATTGCGCTCGTTTTTGAGAATTTTCTGAAATTTTATAGGTAAACTTTTAATTCTAGATTCAAGCGCTTTTTCTTGCGTACTGGTTAAAGGATAAACTGTCTTGCATTCATTGCAAAGAGCTGGAACTGATTTTTGGATTATTAACATTGAAAGACTTGAAAATATTAAATGCTTGTCGATTTTATAATAAGAAAGTTTTTCTAAAATATGGCTCGCGTTTTTTGCATTAATCGAGCCAATTGTCAAATACCCGGAAGACGCTGCATAAAAAGCGGCTTTTGCTTCTTCAGGCGTGTTTATATTACCAAAAACAATAGCATCAGGTTCAATTTTAATAACTGCTTGTAACCAACCCCAAGCCCCAATTTCTGGTCGAGCTTCAGTTTGAGTCATATTAGAAATATGTTTTTCAACCTTATCTTCATAACTAACAACTGTTAGCCCTTGGCTAATTAATTCTTTGGAAATTGCATAAACAGTAGTTGTTTTTCCGGCTCGGGGCAAACCGCCAATTAAAAACATCCCTGTTTTTAAGCTCAGTTTTTGCTTAATTTTTAAAACAATCTCTGGCAAAATACCAATATTATCCAAATTATAATCAAAATTTTTTTTATTTGAAATTTCAATCACACATTTTTCTCCGCTTATAGTTGGAATAATATTGATATCTAGCTCCAATTGTTGCGAATCAAAAGAATAATTAATTTGATTTTCTTGAGGCAATTCTGTAATTCTTGAATCTAGCAAACCTATTTCTTTAATTTTTTCAATTAGCTCATGATATTGCTCAATATTTAATGTATAAATAAGCTGAGGCAAACGAGTGATTTTAAAGCTAACTCGACCGCCAATTTCATCAGGTTCTAAAATTATTTTATTTGCTTTTTGATTTACCGCCTGGAGCAAAATATCTCGCAAGCTTTTACCAGCTGGTTGTTGATTAGAAATTTCGGATCTTGGGTGAGCTCCTATTTGACCATAACGATTTAACAAACTATTAAAAATTTGCGCGCTAACTTCAACAGGAATTACTTGGCTGCTAGTTTTCCTGCGGGCAAAATCAAGCGCCGCATAATTTTTTGGATTAATGGTCGCGACCTTTAAAATATTATTCGAAAATTCAATTGGAATTATTTGATAAATCCTGGCTAAATAAACTGGAATTGCTTGAAGCACATCTTCAGGTATATATTTAAAATACAAATGAACGTTAATAGGGTTTGGCTCAAGATCAAGCGGCAAAAATTTAGATGGCGCTACTTTAATATTAAGCGACTTTTCTTGTTCAAAATCAGGAATATTTTCTTTTGGACCTTTTTGGTTAATATTTTTTACAATATTAATTTCTGTACCTTTTTGGTCTTTCAAAACCTGCTGAATCTTTTTACGTAGGGTTGGGCTGGCGAAAAATTTAAAAACCACTCTTTCCGGAACATTTATAATTGTATTTGGCTGAGATAAATTTCTAATTTTCTTCGGTTTCCTTTTTCTATTTTCAAACTTACCTAAGCCTGATATTAAAATATCTTCTTGATCTTTAGCTTTTTGAACTAAAATACTTGCTAAAGACTCAAAAAATAATTTTACTTTAGGCATTGTCACTTTTGTTTTTTTCTGAATTTCTTTATAAAGCTCTTCGCGAGTCATTCCCCTCCAATTGTTTTGCTAAAAATAAGAACTAAATATAATCATTATTTAAACGATTCAAAAAAAGATTAACTAATTTAATAATAAAATTTATTAAGATATTTGTAAAGCTACAAAATTTAAATCAAATCGAAAGTCCGAATGATTATTTATTAATACGATTTTGGAGGTTTTAAAATTGTTTAAAAAACCTTATGATAATTATTGGGAGAAAAGATTTTATTAATTTAAAGAGGTGTTTTTTTATTCTAAAAATGTCAAAAATTTCTTTTTATCGCAAATGGCGACCGCAAAAATTTGAAGATATTATTGGTCAAGAACCAGTGATTGAAACATTACAAGGAGCAATTAAAAAAAATAAGATTGCTCATGCTTATATTTTTTCAGGACCAAGAGGCACAGGCAAAACTTCAACTGCCCGGATTTTAGCAAAAAGTTTGAATTGCCAGAGCAAAATTAAGCCATGCAATAAATGTAAAATTTGCCAAGAAATAACAAACTCAAACTCACTCGATGTAATTGAGCTAGACGCAGCCTCACATCGCGGCATTGAAGAAATTAAAGAGGTAATTTCTAAAATTAATTTTGCTCCCTCAGAAGGCGAATATAAAATTTTTATTATTGACGAAGCTCATATGTTAACCAAAGAAGCATTTAATGTTTTGCTCAAAACTTTAGAAGAACCCCCGGCGCATGCAATTTTTATTTTAGCAACTACTGAGATTCATAAAATAATTCCGACAATTATTTCTCGTTGTCAAAGATTGGATTTTAAAAAATTAAATAACGAACAAATTAAAAAATATTTAAAAATGATTGTTCAAAAAGAAAAAATTTCTATTGATGAAAATGCATTAGAAATGCTGGCAAATGCTGCCGATGGATCTTTGAGAGACGCTGCAAGCTTGCTTGATCAAGTGGCCTCAATTTCGGATAAAAAAGTTACTCTAGAAAACGTTCAATTTTCGCTTGGGTTAGTTTTAACTGATGAAATTATTAATCTATGTCTTTCAATAATTAAAAACCAACCTCAAATTGCAATAAAAATAATTAGTCAGATTGCAGATTCTGGTTATGACCTTAATCTATTTTTGAAAAGAATAATTGATTTTTTACGACGCATGTACTTAATCCAACTAGGTTCGTCAGAAATTAGTTTGCTTGAAAATGAGGCAAAGTTTTTGCACGAAAATTCACAACAACTTTCAATTTTTAATTTGACGAAAATGATTAAAATATTATCTGACGCTGAATCCAATATTTCTGAAAGTTATATTCCTCAATTAGCAATTGAATTAGCAATTATTGAAATGATTCAAATATTTACTGATACTGATAAAAAACAAAATTTACAACATTTAGATAATTCAAAATATCAAGTTGCAAAAAATATTCCAGATTTAAAAACAATTAAAAAAACCAAACAAAATTTTGAGAAAATAAATAAAAATCAAGACAAAGGCCAAAAAACAAAAATTTCTCTTGAAGAAATTACTCAAAAATGGTTGGAATTTTTGGCTGAGGTAAAACAAGAAAATCACTCCTTGATTTCGCTTTTATCTTTTACCGCGCCTTGCAAAATTAAAAATCATAAAATAAAAATTATTACCAAATATAAATTTTCCGCGCAAAAGCTTTCTGAAATTAGTAAAAGAAGAATTTTAGAAACTGTTTTTACAAATTTTTATCATGTCTCTGCCAGGCTAGAATTTGATCAAGTCAGCCAAAAAACCAGAGAATTATTTGACAAACAATATCAAAAAATTAAAGAATTAGAACAAAGGGAGGAACAAGAATTACTTGAAAATACTAAAGATGTTTTTGGAGTTTAAATGTCTAAAAAAAAGCAATCTCGAGCTAACAAAATTGAAGAATTAGCTAATCTTGCAAAAATGCCGCCTCAAAACGTAGAAGCTGAAAAATCGCTTCTTGGTTCACTTTTAATTGACAAAGAAGCAATTTATAAAGCAGCTGAAATTGTTCGCGCTGAGGACTTTTATCAAAATAGTCATAAAATAATTTATGAGGCAATGATTCGACTTTTTGATAAAAAAAAGTCGATTGATTTAGTCACCCTAAATGAAGAACTTAAAAATAATAAAAAATTAAAAGAAGTTGGTGGCGCAACATATTTAGCTTCACTCGCAAATTTAGTGCCAACTGCAGCTCATATTAAGGAATACGCGGAAATTGTATCCCAAAAAGCAACCTTGCGTCGTCTTATTTACGCTAGTCAGGAAATTGCATTATTAGGATATGAAGAAGCAACTGATATTGATAAAATTATTGACCAGGCTGAACAACATATTTTCGCGATTTCACAAAAAGTGACTAAACAAGAATTTATACCACTTTCTGAAATTTTGGCTGAAAGTTTTGAAAGAATTGATGAAATTCATAAAAATAAAGATAAATTAAGAGGTATTCCAACTGGATTTAAGGATTTAGATAATATTTTATCTGGATTTCAACCGTCTGATTTAATTATTATTGCTTCTCGCCCAAGTATGGGTAAAACTACACTTGCTTTGAACATGGCTCTTAGCGCTGCCTTAAAACATAACACAGGCGTTGCTATTTTTTCACTTGAAATGAGTAAAGAGCAACTTGTTGATCGACTTCTTTCAACCTCGTCTGGCGTTGATTTGTGGAAAATGAGAACTGGCAATTTAGACGATGAGGATTTTCCAAAAATTGGTCAAGCAATGGGAAAACTTTCTGAGGCGTCAATTTATATTGATGATTCTGCAATGTGCAATGTTATGGAGATTAGAACTAAAGCTAGAAGACTTCAATCTGAAAAAGGTTTAGGAATGATTGTTATTGATTATTTACAGCTTATTCAAGGCAATTATGACGCTGATAGCAGAACCCAAGAAATTTCAGAAATTTCCCGTACCTTAAAAGGATTAGCGCGCGAATTAAATGTACCTGTAATTGCCCTATCTCAACTTTCCCGCGCAGTTGAATTAAGAACTCCAAAAATTCCTCAATTAGCTGATTTAAGAGAATCTGGATCTATTGAACAAGATGCTGATGTGGTAATGTTTATTTATCGAGAAGATTATTATGACAAAGAAACTGAAAAAAAGAATATTGCTGAAATTTTAATTCGCAAACATCGAAACGGACCTACTGGAGATATTGAATTATATTTTTCTCCTGAACAAGTTTCGTTTAAAAATATTGAAAAAAAGCGTTTAAATAACGAGAATAAATAATTAATGTTTTTCGGTAAATTTGCGCTAAAGCTTAAAAATATTGTATCAACAGGATTGAAAAATAGATAATTTTTAGGTATAATGAATTTAGACAATCGTTTTGGCTCACATCAATCCTGATTTTAAAAACATTTTGACAATCGAGCCAAATTAACAATTTCTATCGCCTGTTGAAAGAGCAGTCGGATTCGTTTAAAAGGAGGTTTTTTGTTTTTTTTGGGCTCATTTGCCTCAAGAATTTTGCTGGCTAACCCCGGTCCAGCCGGCCAAGTTCTTGCATCTGATTTTCAAAGAGCTTCAATAATTATTACTTTGTCCTGTTCTTTAAAGATCCACTTTAATTTGCTCTAAGTAATTTCGTCGTACATTTAAAAAATCTGGGGTCGGTTTAACCCTAGAAACAAAAACAAAAAGAGTGGAGGTACATTTGTGGCTTTAAGCATATTCAGGGTTACTAATACAATTTTTAATAATTCTGATTTAAAGCCAGAAAGGTACTTCCACCAAAATTAACAGGTGGCAGAACCAGGTCGTTTTATACGACCACGAGTCTTGGATCGGCTCAACTGCATTTGCTAGTCACTTCTGTGATTAGCAGGTTTGGTTCACTTACGAACCATTTCTTAGACTGCGTGCGAACTTCAATACTCTGAGGATTCCATATTTTTGCACATTTCCCGATAGAGGATTTTCGGGGTTTCTTAGGACGTCTGCAGTCTCCCAAGGCGCGGAGCGCGCCATTTAATATAATTTTTAGGGTGTCGTTCCGCGCTTATTTAAATACAAAAATTTGAGCTTTATGTGCGAATCTAGAATTTATAACTAATATTAATTTTCGCATCTAAAACTCAAATTTTTTGTTATTATTAAACGAATAATCTAGTAAAGTAAGTATTTGAATCCATTGAATACTAGCTTCTTTG
>CAYUUY010000010.1:0-19465 GCA_964448035.1 uncultured Candidatus Saccharibacteria bacterium | reverse complement strand
CATTGCATCGCCAAAAGAATAAAATCGATAATTTTCTTTTTGAGCGAGTTTATATAAATCTAAAATTTTTTTGCTTGATTTCTTAACTTTTTTATATCTTAAAAATGCAGCAACTAAAATTATTAAACTTGATTTGGGAAGATGAAAATTGGTAATTAACCCATCCGCAATTTGAAATTGAAATCCCGGCTGGATAAATAAATTTGTTTTATCAACAATTTTTTTGTTTTGATCCAGTAATCTATTGCCCACACTTTCTAATGCCCTTAAAGTAGTTGTGCCAACAACAAAAATCTTTTTATTATTTTTTTTCGCTTTTATTATCTCTTTAATTGTACAAAATGGTATCTCAAATTTTTCTTGATGTAATTTGTTATTTTTGAAATTTTTGTTAGTAATTGGCAAAAAAGTGCCTAACCCAACATGCAGAGTAACAAAAGCAATTTTAATTCCTTTGGCACGAATTTTTTCAAGTAACTGATTTGTAAAATGCAAACCTGCGGTTGGCGCAGCTGCAGAACCAATTTTGTTTGCAAATATTGTTTGATATTTTTGTCTAAGATCTTTTTCTGGCAAAACTTTTTTAATATATGGTGGAATAGGAGTTTGACCATACTTTTGAATAATTTTTTGGTCATTTTGAGAAAATTTTATAAATGCAACTTTTTCTTTCTTTTTAATAATTTGCGCAAATCCATAATTAAAATAAATTTTTTCTTTTTCAGCAATTTTTCCTTTAATTAAACACTTCCATATTTTTTCTTTTTTTTCTAATAATAAAATTTCGATTTTACCTCCGGTTTTTTTTCTGCCAAAAATTCTCGCTGGAAAAACTTTTGAATTATTTAAAATTATTAAATCATTCTTATTAAAATATTTAATAATATTTAAAAAATTCGTATGCGTTGTTTGGTTTTTATTAGTATCAAAAACCATTAACCGCGAAGTGTCTCGCGGTTTTTGGGGTTGGTTCGCGATTAATTTTTTATTTAAAAAATAATTAAAATCTTGGATTTTCATTATTTTCAACACTCTCAGATTGACCCTCGTTTAAAATTTTTGGAGTTGAATTACCATTAATTTTTTGCGAAATACTTTCGCTGATTTGCGTGCTATCTTTAATTCTCGCTTTTTCTTTTGCTTTTTCTGAAAGTTTTATTAATTCTCTAGCAAAAGCTTGTGGATTTGGGATCGTATTAAAAACAAAATTTGGGTTATTGCCAGCTGTTTCAACTGTTACTCTACCGTAATTTAAAAAAGTCGCAAAAATGCCCTGCAAATCAGAAGAAACATTTTGAATATTTTTTAACTCTAATTCTTCTACATTTCTAGAAAACAAAGTTACTTGTTGAATATCAATAATTCTTTTATCAGTTAAAATAACTAAATCAAAATAATATTTGATATAACTAATTAAAAAAGCTCCGGCAAGAAGCAATATATAAACGAATAAACCAAAAACAAAAATATTAACTATAACTCCTTGGAAAAAAGCAGGAAAAACTTTAATTGATATTGCCACAAGAATCAATGGCAAAATGAAAATCATAAAAATGGCAAACATCATTGTTGCGAAAATAAACCAATGACGACGAACTATTTTTTTAATATTTTCGCCTGAGCTGCTAACTATTAATTCTTTAATATTTTTTTCCATAATACTTTAAAATGATGGTAAAGTTGCTTGCCAATCTAACGCACCAATAGCAATAAAAGAAACTAAAATTGTCAAAATAACAAAGATCGAATATCCAATAATAATTTTTTTAGAATCATCGCCTTCTAAGCCAAATCTCCATAAATGGTAAATGCCCAATGAAGAAAAAATTAAAAAGCCGATTAGAAATACGATGTAAATAATAAATAAAATTTTTGTCATATTTAATTTATTATATCAAAAAAACAACAAAAAGCTACTTTCTTCTTTTTGAAAACTTGCATCCGCAATATTTTTGAATATACAAATTTTCTATTCGAGCCTTTTTTTGAGCTTGAAAAAAATGATTTTTAAAATTAGGATTTATAAATTTCAAATTATTCGTATCGGCAATTTTTTTACCAATATTAATAATTTTTTCAGTGTTTTGATAAATACTTGACAACAGTGTAGTGGTGAATTTTCCAATTTTTAATTCATTAGCTTTTTGAGCAGTTTTTAGAATTCGCAAATCCCAGCAAAGTTCACATCTTTCAGGTTTAATTTTGTGATTTAAGATTGCGTTATTAAAATCATCTTGATTGTACTTTTCAATAATTGTTTTAATTTTTAGTTTTTTGGCAATTTTAATAAAACTCTTTTTTCTTAATAAAAATTCTTTTTTGGGAAAAATATTTGGATTATAAAAATAGGCAATAATTGTATAATTATTTTTTAGAATTGGCCATACTGCTAAAAAACAAGGACCGCAACAAGTATGAACTAAAATTTTTTCTTTCATTAAAGTAATTTTCTTTGATTTTTAGAAATAGAAATTTTTTGTTTTCTGTCTGGATCATCTTCTGGCAAAGGGATTCCCATATAATCAAATCCATTTTTAGTTACAACTCGTCCTCTTGGAGTGCGTTTCAAAAAGCCTAGACGCATCAAAAATGGTTCGTAAACATCTTCAATATTTGAAACATCCTCACCAATTGAAGCAGCCAAAGTGTCTAAACCAACTGGTCCGCCAGAAAATTTTTTAATAATAGTGTTCAATATTTTTCTATCAGCAGAATCTAAGCCTTTGCTATCAATTTCAAGCATTTTTAATGATTTTTCAACAATTTTTGGCGTAATAATTTTTTGATTTTTTACTTCAGCAAAATCTCTGATTCTTCTCAAAAGACGGTTAGCAACACGAGGCGTTCTGCGGCTACTTTTTGCAATCATTTTAGCAGCGCTTTTTTCAATATCAATTTTTAATACTTTAGAAGACCTTAAAATAATTTTTTGTAAATCTGCTGTTTGATAAAAATCTAATCTAAAATGACCTCCAAAACGATCACGTAAAGGATTGGAAATTGAACCAATTCGAATTGTAGCGCCAACAATTGTAAATTTTGGCAAATCTAATCGTAAAGTTTTTGCAGCTGGACCTTTACCAACAATAATATCTAACGCAAAATCTTCCATGGCTGGGTATAAAATTTCTTCGATGTTCTTATTTAATCTATGAATCTCGTCAATAAAAAGGATATCTTCATCTTCTAAATTAGTTAAAATTGATGCTAAATCGCCAGCTTTATCTATCGACGGACCAGAAGTAATCCGAATATTAGAATTCATTTCTTTTGCTAAAACTTGGGCTAAAGTTGTTTTGCCAAGTCCTGCTGGACCATACAAAAGAACATGATCAAGAGGTTCTTTTCTTTTTTTAGCAGCTTGAATCAAAATTTTTAAATTTTCCTTGATTTTTTTCTGACCAATAAATTGAGAGAGCGTTTTTGGCCTAAGACTTAAGTCCGCTTCTTTTTCGTCTTTTTTAAGTTTTGGAGTTAAAATTCTTTTTTGCTCTTTTTTAATAGCCACATTTTCCTTTTTCTACCCTCCGATATTATTTTTTGTCCATTTGCTTTAAAGCCCATTTAACTTTTTCTGATGGATCAGAAATCTTTTTTGGTAAATTTTTTAAAATTTGCTTAACTTCAGCTGCTTTGTATCCTAAACCAACTAATGCATCCAGTGTTTCGCCAAAATCTATTTTGCCAGCTATCGTATCTAAATCATCTGGAGAAATTTTATTGTTAAGCTCTAAAATAATTCTGTTGGCGACTTTTGGACCAACACCAGGGACAACTCCGAAAACCAAAGTATCTTTGTTAATTATTGCTTGTTTAATATCTTTGATTTGGAGACGGTTTATTATTGCCAGTGCCATTTTTGGACCAATTCCTTGAACTGTTAAAAGAATTTCAAAAAATTTTAATTGCTCAAAGTCTTGAAAACCATAAAGATCGCTCGCGTCTTCTCTAACGCTATGATAACAATAAAGTTCAGCTTTTTCAGTTTCCTGACCAATATTTTCCAAAACATCAAATCCTACATATATTTTATAGCCAATATCTTTTACTAAAAGAATTATATAAGTTAATTCTTTTTTTAAAATTGTGCCTTTCAAATATGAAATCATTTTGGAATGATACTTGGTTTATTTAAGTTAAATTTTTCTAAAAATTTTATATCTTCAGCTTTAATTTTACCGTAATATAAATGGTTATAAATATTTGGATTTTTAAACAAAAGTTTTTTGATTTTTTGATAGCCTTTAAAGTATATCAAATCTCCAGGATAATACCTACCTTTTTGTGAAGTATTATGATAACCTCTAAAAACCCTAATTGTTCTATTCCAAGCCAAATTTTCGTCTAGACCTAGCGCTCTTAAATTATTGTATGTTTTTCGAAAATTATATTTTTTCGCAAATCCTAAAGCTATCATTCCTAAAGTTTCTGAACCATGAACATTATTATTTTTTTTCCCGTTATAAATAGCCAATCCTTCTTCATCGAAAACATAATTAGCAGTTCCGAGCGGTTTTCCAATAATTCCAAGAGGTTGGCGCAAAGCATTTTCTTGACGAATTGCGTGTGTAAAAATTTCGTGTCTTAACATTTGTCTCAATCTTGATTTTGTAATCATATAATCTTTTGGTATATAAACTGTTGGCTTGTATTTTTTATTATAAAAATAACTCACTGTGATCGCAGGATAATTTTCTTTTGCTAAAATAATTCTCCAATTTTTTAAACCAAATTTTTTCAGGCTTTTTTCAAAAGTATCTTTAATTTTTTGTGAATTAATATCGCCTTGATAATGAAATAAATTTTTAGAATCAAATTTTTTTAAAGCGTTTTGAAAATCTTTTTCTTTTACTTCGCCAAAAAGTTTTTTGCCAATTTTAAAAAATTTTTCTGGATTATGACCAATATTAGAAATTAATTTAAGTTCCAAAATCATTTCATCAATTTTGTCAAGATATAATTGTTTAATTAATTTATTTTTTTCTTCAAAAAAAATTTGTTTTTTAATTTTTCGTAAATATTCAATTTTTCTTCGGTTGTCATGATGATAATAATTAAAAATTGGATTTTTGATTTGATTATTCAAAAAAAGTTTTTTTTGATTAATTGAATTACGAGGTCGTAACGAGCGAATTATTTTTATATCAAGGGCAACAAAATATAATTTCAAAAACCATTTTTCATCAAGCAATTTTTTTACTTTTTGTGGTTTCTTGAACATAATTTAAAATTTTTTCCGCAACATTAATTCCTGTTTTTTCTGAGAATGCTCTAAATTGCGGCGCACGATTTGCTTCTATAATATAAAACTTACCATTTTTTTCAATAATATCAAGACCGCAAATTTCATTGTTGACAATTTTCGCAGCTTTTTCAGCGATTTCGATTAATTCAGCTTTGGGTTTAATTTGTTTTGAGCGAACACCAGAAACATTACCACTCGAATTTAAAGAAGAAATTTTAACTCTTTTGATAACACCAATTGTTTTATAACCAATCGTAAACACGCGATAATATTCATTGGTTTTAAGATCTTCTTGAAAAATAAAATCTTTAATTTTTTTTGTTTTAAAAAATTCTGTAATTTCTGATTCTTCTTGAAAGCGATATACTCCTTTAGAATGTTTACCAACAATATCTTTCACAATAATTGGAAATTCTAAATTATTCAAAATTCGATTTAAATTTTTTGGATTTGTTGTAAATAATGTTTTTGGATGATTAATATTCTTTTGGGCTAAATTAAAAGAAGTAGCCATTTTGGTTGTTAAATATCTACTAGTTGCTAAACGGTTATCTATAACTCGAATACCTCTTTGATTTAACAAATTAGCTAGAATTAAATTTTCATTAGGATTTTTGGTCATGCCACGAAAAATGACAGCGTCAATACAATTAACAAAATTTTTGTCATTATAAATAACTTTTGGCGGTATTTCAGCAATAAAAATTAAGTCTCTTAAACCAATTGATAAAACTTCCCAATTTCTTTTTTGCGCTTCTTTTTCAAGCAGTCTTGTTTCCTCTGCATTAGACGCTCCGATTATCGCTATTCTCAATTAAACTCCTTTTTAAATCTAGATGTTTCGAAGGATCAATTAAAAAACCGTGTAAATCTTTTCTGCCAATTATCATTTTTGTTTTCAAACTTACTCTATCAGCAATAAAAGCTTTTGTGAATATCTTTTTTTTACCAATGCTAAATTTTAAATTGATAATTGGTCTTTCTTCAGCTCCCATCGCCGACCAAACTTTTTGTTTAGTAATAATTTTTTTGTCTAATCCTAATTCTTCAGCAATTTGACGACAAATTGTTGTCCGCCAAGCCCCTGTATCAACTTTAGCAATATATTCTTTTCTTTTTTTATTTGCTCCTGTTATTTCAACTGGAACCAAAGTACCAACAACTGGACGACCTGAAATTTCTTGAATTTTTTGAGAAATTTCACCTCCAAATAATTCTTTACCCACGCGAATTCCTTTTTCAACAGTTTTTACTTTTAAATCTTCAACCCTATCTAATCTTCGGCGCAAAGCATCTTTATTCGCTGCCTGGATTCCGAGCCCTGGTCGAGCATTAACTTCTAAAATAAGCGGACCATTATCTTTATCTAAAACAATATCAACTCCAATATATCCAAGACCTAAAACTTTTTGTGTTTCCACAGAAAGTCGAAGTATTTCTTCCCAATCGGGAATTTTAAGTCCATTAATTTTTTTCTTAGAATGCGGTAAAAATTTTATTTCTTTATTTTTATAAAATCCGTGGATTGTAATCCCAGTGGCAATATCTACTCCAACACCAATTGCGCCCTGATGCAAATTAGCTCTACCTCGAGATTCTTCTGTCGGCAATCTTAGCATTGCCATTACAGGCACCATGTTATAAACAATAATTCGAATATCTGGAGTGCCACGAAAAGCATATTGCTTAAATGCGCGATGGATTTTAACTTTTTGTTCAATATAAGCTGTGTCTGGAATATTTCCGATCGCAAAACTACCGTCTAAAATATCATATAAATGAAGTTTAATATCATCAATATTAACTTCTTGACCATCTTGCAAAACCCACCAGCTTTTTCTTTTTCCAAAAACTACCATTATTCCACCGCCGCCAAAACCATGAACTGGTTTGATTACAAAACTATTTGGTAATTTTGAATAGTCAAAAGTTTCAATATCATCAATATTGCGAAAAATTTTTATTAATTTTGGAACAGGTAAACCGTTCTTTTTAAGAATTTTTTTAGTTTTGAGTTTGCTGTCAACTATGTTTTTTAATCTTTTAGGATTAAGTTTTTTAATGTATAAAAGATTACGGGCGTTCATTCCTAAAAGATGACTTGCTCTAGCCATAATATTTATTTATTTTGATTTTCATTTAAAATATCTTTAAAACGATAATATTCTGCCAACCTTAAACCTGTCCAACGGCCAATTAAAAAGTTTGCCAAAATTATTACGAGCACAATCGGACCCGGATAATGTAAAACAAAATCTCTAACATATTGTGAATTTAAAATAAAATAACAAAATACAACAATAATTAAAGTTGTGATAATAAGCTTAAATGATTCTTTAGCACCTTTTTCAATTTGAACATTAATAAAATTTTCAACCAAAAGAATCATAATTAAGATCGGCAAAGCATTAACTTCAATAATTCTAGAGATATCAAGTCTACTGGCAAAAGCTAAAATCACAAAAGCAACAATTGAAACAAAAGTAATTAGCAGCGCCATTCTTGGCAAATACAACAATTTTAATTTTCTCAAAATTAAGCGAAAAACTGTTCCTGCAGTTAAAATGACTGCAAAAATTAGAATTCCATTTACAAGACCTGTTGCTAAAAAAGTGATTGTCAAGATTGAAGGCAAATAGATACCCAGCGCTTTTAACCCAATTATTTGTCTGATTACAACAATAATTGTAGCCACTATTGGAAGCATTAAAATTAAAATAATTGCGTCTTCTGGTATCCCTTTTAAAATTGTGTAATTAACCCAATAGCTGAAAAAATTCCAAATTGTAATATCCATTTTTACCTCTTACTTTGTAAAATATTATTAAATTTTATCACAAAAATCAAGCGATAAAGCGTTTTCTGGCTTTATCTTTCTGGATTATTTTCTTAGCAAAATCAAAAGCATTTAGATATTTTTTAACTGCAATCTCTAAATTATTTTTTTGATAGTATTTTATTCCTTGCAAACTTAATTTTTTCTGCATTATATTATCAGTTAAAATTTTTAATATGTTTTTTTCTAAATTATTCTTATTTTGGAATAAAATACCTGCTTTGCTATGACGAATTGAATCTTTTAACCCGCCGGTGCTTGAAGCTAAAACAGGAATCCCCCTAGCATATGCCTTGGATAAAAGCAAAGACTGCGTACATTCTTGATAGGGCAAAACTAGAAGATCCAAAGCGCTGATAATTTCTTCAAATTCTTGAGAATCAAAAGTTTTATTAAAAATTTTAATATTTGATTCTTGATTTTTTCTTGCTAAATCAAGTATTTTTTGCGCATATTTACCAGAATCTGAATCGCCAATTCTTTCGCTACCAGCTATAAGTATTTCCGCATTTGGAAATTTATTAATAATTTTAGGCCAAATTTCAATTACTGATTCAAAGTTTTTATAAGGTTCAAACCATCCAATTAAACCAATTGTTTGTTTTGTCTGATCAAGCCCAAACTTTGCTTTTAAATGATTTTTAGATGATTTTAAAGGCAAAACAGTAGTTGCTGGAATAATAAAGGTTCTTTTCCCAGGTACATTTAATAAATCTTCTAAAATGTATTTTTGATATTCTTCAAACACAATCGCGATTTCAGAAGAATTAAAACTAATTAAATAGTATAATGCCTGAGAATATGAAATATTGTCTTTAATATTATGATAAGTTATTACAACTGGGATTCCTTTTGTTTTCCACCTAAACAAGCTTTCGAGAAGCAAAAAAGAATCAGCTGGATTAGTCGAAAAATGAGTTGCTTTTGGTTGATATCCAAACGAAGCGAAATCAAGCTGAATTCCAATTACATCAGGATTAATTTTTTCAATTGTACTATCTAGCTTTCTTTGCCAATCCGCATTTTCCAAATCAATCGCAGGCCATAGTCCTTTTTCTTTTCCTCTACCAGCGTCGGTATGACTAACAACTTCAACTTGCGCTTTTTTTCTAAGCGCAGTAACTAATTCTTCTGAATGTGCTGCTACTGAACACCATCTTGGTGGCCAAGCAGATACCCAAGCAATTTTCATAATTATATTTTAATTTCTCTAAAATATTCTGCTACAAGTTCTGGAAGTAAAACATCAATTGGCATTCCAGCGCCTAATTCAAAACCTCCCCAAATTGACATTCTTGGCAAAATTTCAATATGAAAATGATAATACCTGTCTGGATCGTAATTTCTAAAAGGTCCTGAATGAACATAAAAATTATAGGCTGGGTCTCCAAAACCAAGGTCAAATTTTTTAATAATTTTTGAAAATATTTTTGCCAAATTCTGCCTTGCATCATCACGAATTAATTCAAAATAAGTTGTATGATATTTTGGCAAAATCCAGACTTCTCCGGAAAATCTTGGCGCATAAGCAGCAATTGCAATATAATCTTCATTCTCATCAATTATTCTTTGACCCAACTTTTTTTCTTGGCGAACAATATCACAAAAAACGCAAGAACCATTTTTAATATAATATTCTTTTGCACCTTCGATTTCGCGAAATAAATTTTTAGGTAAAATCGCTGGCGCAAAAATCTGCGAATGTGGGTGAACAATTGATGCCCCAGATTCTGGCCCATGGTTATGAATAACTAAAGAATATGAAATATCAGGGTTGTTTTTATGTTCTAAAATCCTTTTTTGATAAACACGAAAAATTTCTTCAATTTCAAAAGACTCCATATCTTGCAAATCTTTATAATGATCTTTATAAATAATTACTTCATGAGCGCCTGTACTATGCCCAGAAAAATAAAGCTCACCTGACGCTTGAAAAATTATGTCTGGATCAAGATCAAATGCTGGATATTTATTTTTAACTACTAAAACATTTTTAGTTGATGCGTTAGGAATTAAATCTGAAAAAGCTTTTCCTCCAGGGCAAAACGGACAATCTTTAACTTCTTCTTTTTTCTTATTAATTTTTGGTTTACAAAAATCTTTCGGTCTTTTTGCCCGCTCAGTAGCAATAATTACGTAATCGCCAGTAACAGGATCTTGTCTTACAGTTGCCAAACCCCTCCTAAAAAATATCTTTTAATTTAATTTTAAGTAATTGTTATTGTGTGAGCAACAAATTGCAGCTGCTATTGCGTCTGCGGCATCATCTTGCATTTTGGTTTTTTCAAGCTTTAAAATTTGTTGAACCATTTTTTGAACTTGTATTTTTGGTGCATTTCCATTTCCAGTAACAGCAGACTTGATTTGAAGTGGTGTGTATTCAAAAATCGGCACTTTTTTACTTCGCGCTGCAAGCAATATCACTCCTCGCGCGTGAGAAACATCAACCGCAGTTTTTAGATTTTTGAAAAAAAACAAACTTTCAACCGCGATTTTATGTGGCTGGAATTTCTCAATTAGTTTTATTATATCACAATAAATTTCTAAAAGTTTATCAGCAAGCGGAATCTTTGGTTTTGTCTGACAAGTCCCATATTCAATTAAATCAAGTAGCTGTGATTCTTTTTCAATAATAGCATAGCCAACTATGCTTGTACCTGGATCAATGCCTAAAATTCTAATATTTCCTCCTTTGCCCCTACAAATTTATTCTAAAACATTTGTTGCCAAATCTGAAAATTCTTCAATTTCCTCAAGCTGTTCTAACAAATTAGCAACTTTTTCTTGAATTTCAGCGCTTGTTTCAATAGTATTATCAGCTAGCCATTTGATTTCTGCATTTGGTTCCTGAATACCAAGTGCTTCAATTTTTGATTTAATTGACTCTAAATTTTGGATATCTGAAATAATGATAACATTTTCTGCGCTTGACTTTATATCTTCAGCTCCAGCTTCAATCGCTGCTAACTCCAAATCTTCTTGGTTAATGTTCTCAAGCTGATCTTTTAGAATTTCAATACTTCCAACTTGTTTGAATGCCCAGGAAACTGCACCAGCGCTTGCAACTTTAAATCCTGCTTTTTCAATTATGCTTTTCATTTCTGGCAAAGTGCGATTTTTATTGTCTGTTAAAGCAAAAACAAGACCTTGAAAATTTTCTGGTCCGATAATTTCTAAGCGCAATTCTTCAAACTGAGACGAATCGCCAGTTCCTGAGGCGCGCTCGATTGTACGATCGATATTATCATTTGGCAAATTCCCAGCTTTTGCTTTTTGAATTGCCAGTCGTAAACGAAAATTTAGATCTGGGTCTGGACCACCTTCTTTCACCGCGATTTTAATATCACGTGTTAGTTTTGAAAAAGACCTGCTTTTGCGCGCGTCTGTAATTTTCTTTTGATGTTTAATTTTTGACCACTTAGAATGTCCGGACATAATTTTAGATTTATTATAATTAATAACTCTTGATATTTTCGAGCTGCTATTTACTTAATTATTATAAGCTAAAATGCAAAAAATTGCTAGACATTATGGATATTGTTTGAGTAAAGCAAGAGCTTGATCCATTATTTTTATGGCAAATTTAGCTTCTTTTTGGGGAACGTCCCCATTTATTGTTTGTTAACATTTATTTTACTGTTCGAGCGCTAGCAAGAACTATATTAACTAATAACTTTTGGCTGTTGATACTAACTATTGGCTTTAGCCTTTTATTGACAAAATACTTGACAAGTGTTGTAAAATAAGATATACTGCAAGTAACACTAAAATCACCAGCCACCATTGCGAGGCTGGAAAGGAGGCAATCACGAATGAAAAACGTGATTGCTGTAGTAATGCTTTTTGCCTGCGCAATGGCGCAGGCACAAGTGATGACCAGCGCAGACGCGCCGGTCATCGTAGTCACCCAGGAGGCTGAGCTGGCAGAGTCGCTCGGCATCCCGGGATTTCGGGACTTCGGGATGGAGGAGGCCTTTATTGGGCTCCTCGCCCGCAGCTTCCAGCAGCAGGGTTACAGGGTGCTAACGCAAGTACCCGAATCCTGCATCGTCCAGGTGGATGAACTGGGAAGCCGCGAGGCTGTTCCAGTTGGACCGGTCAAGAACATTTTGGCCGTCAATGTCCACAACACAGGCGAGCAGCAAGCCAGCCCAGACGCTAAGGGTTTGCTCGCCTATACTCTTGGGGTTGGCTACCCCGAGGCCTGGAAGGCCTACGTGACTGTGACTGTGGTCCAAAAGGGCCGCGAGTCGCGAGTTGCGTATGGGCCCTTCACAGGCCAAGGCCGCGCTCAGCGAATCGAGTTGAGCTCCAGTGTTTTTGGAGCCAACTCCTTCCTAGAGCGTCTCGGCGTCTTCGTCGGCTCGTCACTTTTGAGCCGATACTCAAACATCGAGGCTGAGGCGTTTTCCAAGGCGTGCGATCAGCTTTTCGCCGCCTTCGGCAAACAGCCTCACCAGACCACGACCGCTGCGTCAAAAACGCAGCAACCTGCCAACCGGCAGGCTGTTCCGGCTCTAACGCCGGAACAGATTCGTCGGCTGCAACAGCAGCAGGCGAATTAAACCCCCCACAAAAAACAGACGGGATTTGCATTGTCACCCTTCGGGTGACTTAGACTCGCTTTCAGCGAGCCTCCCCCTCCTTTGCAAATCCCGTCTGTAGCCGTACCCTTTTAGCAAGTTTTCTAAATTCTAGAAGATTTACTAAAAAGAATCAAAAAATCGATTAGAAATAAAAACCTGGCATTTGCCAGTTTTTTGTTTATTAAATTTGAATATTTATTTATTTTGTTATCACAACTCAAATTAAAAATCTACGACTTTCTATCATTTTAAGATTTAACGAAAAATTGTCATTGCGAGCGAAGCGCGGCAATCTTGTTTTTGTCGTTTCTGATCACGATCGAGAATCTATATGATAAACTATAAATAACTATTGGTATAGATTCCTGCTTATGCAGGAATGACAGAAAATGAAATAGTTATCCCTCCTAAGTACAAAACTGCGAAGGGCAAGCAACAAGATAGAATAACAAGCTTATTTTTCGAATGAAGCGAGAACTATTTAAGATTATTGCGCCTTTTGGCTAGCTCGGGATTCGCAATAACAAAATTTTTATTTATTATTTATCATTATTATTTTTTATTTTTGATTTATATTTTTGATTTATATATATATTATTTATTGTTTATGTTTTTGTGATCTGAAATATTAATTATAATTTAACTCTTTGCACCGAATTTTTCGGTCAATCCTTCCAAAAATCCTTTCCATTACTCTCAATTACAACTTCGCCAATTTCATCTGTCCGATAAGTCTTTGACCGAATTTTTCGTAGCATTTCTAAAATTTCTTTGCTCGGATGCCCATAACGGTTTTTTTTACCAACTGATATTATGGATATCTCTGGATTTACTTTTTCAATAAATTCTTTACTAAAATCTTTAGATCCATGGTGGGGAACTTTTAAAATTTCGCTTGGTAATAAACTGGAATTTTGAGCTAAAATTTCTTTTGATTTTGACTCAGTAATATCACCCGTAAATAAATAATCTACGCTACCACTTGAAAGCTTAGCTACAATTGAAGTATTGTTTGTATTTGTTACTTCTTGGTTTTGATAATTTTCTGTTGGGTATAAAATTTTCAATTTTACTTCTCCATATTTATAAACATTACCAGCTCTAGGATTAATAGTTTTAATGTTTTGCTTTTTTATCTCAGACAAAATTTTATCATAAACTAAATTTTTATGATTAACACCAGTTAAATAAACTTCTTCAATCTCATACCTACGCAACACTTCTAAAATTCCAGTAATATGATCTGCGTCAGGATGAGTAATCATAATAGAACGAATTTTTCGGTCATAAAATGGCATATTTCTACCAACGCAATCTAGAACTGAGTTGTCTGGCCCGCCATCAATCAAAAGTTCGTCTTGATTCGGAAAACGAATAAAAGCTGCATCTCCTTGCCCAATATCGCAAAAAACTACTTTTAAATTTTCGTCTTTTTCCTGAAACGCAGCAATCCAAATCAGAATTGCAGCAATGAGTAAAATTCCAATAAAATATCTATAAATTTTGTTTTTCATCTTTTTTCTTTTTCTTATTAAAATAAATAATTAATAAAATAATTCCAACATAAAACAAAGCTATCAAGATAGGGGACATTTGTTTTATTTCGATCTGCGCAAGCGGAATGCGGGCAAAAAATTGAATAATTTCTAATGTGATTTTAAGTATTAACCAAGTAAACCAACCAATTGCTTGCCCCAAACCAGCCCAAATAAAAGAAATTAAAATTTGAATAAAACCAAAGAACATTGCAATCGGAACAATCGGAACAACAATCAAATTAACAAGTGGGGAAACAATTGAAATTTTTTCAAAATTAAATATTAGAATTGGCAAAACCATAATTTGAGCAGAAATTGTGCCTGAAAAAGCTTCTTGCAAAACTTCTGGAAATTTTTTGTATTTCTTTTCAAAAATAAAATGGTGAATGAGCGGGGAAATATAAATTATTCCAACAGTTGCTAAAAATGAAAGTTGGAACCCAACATCAAACCTGATTGCTGCTGGGCTAAAAAGCACAATTAAAAAAGCGGCCAAGCACATTGCAATACTTGCCTCTGCAATGCGACCAAATCTTTCTGCGATAAGTAAAATCGTTCCCATAAGAGCTGCACGCACAATTGAAGCAGAAGCACCAGTCATAATCACAAAAGAAAGAATACCAGCAATAATTATAAAAAAAGTTAATTTTCGTGGCCAACTTTTTAAAATTGATAAAAAGAAATAAACGATAATTGTAATATTAAATCCAGAAAGAGCAATCAAATGACTAGTTCCGGTTGCTGAAAATTCATCAAGCATTTTTTGAGTCATATTTTGTTTAGATCCCAAAATTATTCCATCTAAAAAACTAGCTTCTGGCTCTGGTAAGGTTTGCGAGATTTTTCTCGAAGCTAATTTTCGAAACGCTATAAGATTTTCTTGGATTTTAAAATAAATCTTTTGCAACCAAAATTTTTCTTGATTTATATTATGAATAAATTCAATTTCAGATTTTTTAATTACATATCTAATTTCTTCTTTTTTTGCCCAAGAATATAAAAAATCGTCTTTTGGAATTTTTTCAAGTTTGCCCGAAATTTCAAGTTTAGGATTTTCCATAATAGCATATTTTTGTTCATAAGATATTACAGCAATTTTTGAGCTCGTTTTTTGATCTTTGATTTTTGCAAGATTCACAAAAAAGATTGATTTTGTACCCCAGTCTGAAAAATTGTAAGCCACTCCCTGAGCAATAATTTCTTGATTTTCATAAGACTGAAGAGCGTTTTCTGTTTTTTGGTTTTGATAATAAATCCAAAAATTTCCAGCAATGAGCCCTAGATTAATAATTAAAATGATTAAAATCTTTTTTTGCAATTTAAAAATAAAAACAAACAAAATTGATATAAAAACAAAAATTAGCCAATAAAAATTTAAAAAACTTAAATTTTCTTGAATAAAAACACCAATTAAAAATGAGGTTAGAAAAAATAAGAAAAAATGTCCGAGCGACAGTTTCTTCATATTTTTATTTTATCAGGAATTTTTATTTGACTAGAAATCATAGTTAGATAATAATAGATTTAGGAGGGCATTTTAATGCAAAAATTTGCCAAATTTATAATTTTAGTTTTGGTTTGTTTTTTATTTCTTGGTTTAGGCTGTAAAAAACAAGAGGAAACAGCCCCCACAGAAGTAACTCAACCAGAGAACACAACCCCAAAAAATGTTTTAGATCTTGATGGAGCTGAAGCTCTTTCAACAAGTAAAAAAAATTTAATAACTGCAAAATCAACCACAAAATATTGGTCTGGCAATACTCGTTTTGTAGCATTAAATATTCAGGTTGGCGAAAATTTATCAATTATAGACACTTCGCAAGTTTTTATTTTTTATTCGCCAGGAAACCACCCAATCCAAAAATATTATTATTGGATGGCTAGTTTTAATAATGAAGGCAAATATTTGCGCGGAATGCTTCACAAAGAAGATTATTTGAAAGATTTGGGAACCAACCCAAAAGCAATCGTACTTTCTAAATGGAAAAATTCATGGGTCGATGCTTTAAAAAAGGCCGAACTTGCCGGAGGCAAAGAATTCCAAACTAAACATGAAAATGACACTAAAATTTCCATGAGCTTAAGAACAGACATTGCTACTAATAGTTTAATTTGGCAAATAAATTATCAACAACTTTCTGCTCAAGATAGTTTAGATATTATTGTTGACGCAGAAACAGGCGAAGCAAGCGGTGAAACAACAAGCGGAACAACAGAAAATCAAGAAAGCGTTGAAACGCCAACAGCAGAAGAAACTACCACAGCAGAATAAACAAAGGGAATTTTGGCATTAACTTGGAATACAATCATAATTGGATTTTTTGTAGCATTTATTGCTTTTGGTTTTATGATGCAAAAAGAAAAAATTACAGTAACTTTAATTAGCACTTATATTGCACTGGCAATTACAACTATTTGGGGGCAATCAATTTACAATATTTTAAGTGGAAATCAAGTACTTTTCAACCAAATTTGGTTTCGTGGGAATGTTAATCCTTTTGTAGTAAAAACAATTATTTTTATTGGTTTTATTGTTCTTTTGTCTTTTAAAAGTAAGGTAATTTCTGGAAAAACTTCACGTATGGCTTCGCCACTTATAGCAATTATTTATAGTTTAATGACTGCTGCTTTAATACTAAGCTCGCTTTTATCTTTTATGCCACCTTCACAAAGAATGGAAATTATTCGAGGCTCACACATTGCCACAATTGTGTATAATCTCAAAACTTGGTGGGTGTTACTTCCAGCGCTAATGATGATTTTTGTTTCCGCAACTTCTGGATCTAGCGAGGCAACAGCAACCAGCGCTGCAAAAACAACAAGAAAAGAAATTAGACGCCGAAAAATTCGTCGTTATTATTAGTCTTGAAAAGTAAATATTAAATTGGTATAATTATTTTGTTGTACTGATTTAAAAAAATCAGCAAATTTTATTTACCAAGCACATTGAAATATTAAAATAGATTCCATAATTTTTATTTTTTAATTTTTGAATTTTGATTTAAATTTTGGACCTGTAGCTCAGTGGTAGAGCAGGAGCCTTTTAAGCTCTGTGTCGCGGGTTCGATCCCCGCCAGGTCCTTTTCGAGATAAATATCCCTTGTGGATATTTTTTGTTTTAAAAATAATTTTGGTAATAGTGAAAATCCACTTGGTTCGATTTGTGCTTCGTAACTTTAGAAAAGAAGATCCCCGCCAGGTCATCCATTGAAAAATAACAACCACCTGAAAAATTGGGTGGTTTTTGGTATAATAAACTTAATGACAAACAAAGAAATTATCATTTGGCTTAAAAAAATCTTTTTATTTATTATTCTTCTCGCACTTTTTACAATCATTTTTAAATATCTTTTTTATTTTTTAGAAGATACAAAATTTTCAATTAATCTAACTGGCCAAGAATATGGAAAATATGAATGCTACAAAATTGCTGGTTTTCCTTTTGCATGGGACATACCAACAGGAGAAAGCTTAAGCGGCAATTGGTGCCTTGCAGTGTTTAACCCTAAAAATATTGAAGGTATGATTTTAAATTATTTAAGCTGGTTAGTAGCAACTTTACTATCAACAATATTTAGCTATAAATACTTAAAAAAAGTTCTAAAAATACAGAAGTAATTTGAGGCTTTGATAAAATTAATCTTAAAGCTTCACCATCTTTACGTAAACATTTTTTAAATTATTGATGTGGGCTTATAATTTATATTGTTATTATTTATAATAGTATGTAATAATAAATTAAATTAAAATGGAAACACCAGAATTTTCTCCAAAAGAAGCAATAAAAAATAGTCAATTTATTAAAGAATTTGCTCAATCAGAAAATCTTAAATTATCAGGAGGCACCCCAAAAGAATTTACTAGAATAGAACTTGATGCGCAAGAATTATTAAAACAAGTACAATCTGAAAATAAAGAGTGGGTAGAAGAAAAGCTTGCTCCGTTAAATGATTATTTAAGTGAAATTGACGAACAAGTATTGGAAGCAAATTTCCAAGATGGTTTTAGATTATATCTAAAAAATATTTATTATTTATTTCGAAAAGTATCTCCGCAAGAAATTGCAAAAATGGAAGATGAAAATTATTTAAGAGAAGTAATTTTTACATATTTTTTTAATTTTATTCAAACTGTAAAAAAAATGTCCAAAGATAATGTTGCTCCTAATACGGCCATAGAAATTGCTAAAAAATCTTATCGATTTAATCCTAACGATTTTCGCAAGTATCAAAATGCTTTTCCAGAAATGGAAACATGGGTTATTTTACATGCTATGAAAGTATATGCAGAACCAGAAAATTTTATGCAAGATGTAGAAATAAAAAAAACAGAATTAGCTCAAGATTTTCCCGATTTTGAAGATTGGATCATTATGAGAGCAGTTGTTAATTATCCAACAAAATCCAAGGATTATTTACGTAATATTGAGAAAAAATTGCCAGAATTAAAGAAAAAATATCCAGATTTCAGCGACAATAATATTATTTATATTTTAGCAGTCTGTACCACAAGCCCTGAAAAAAAATTAAAAGATTTGTATGAAACCCTTCCGGATTTAAGAGAAAAATATCCTGAATTTAGTGATGCTTTACTTCTTGCTATCGCGCAAAAACACAAGCAACCAGAAATTTTTATTGAAAAAGTAAGGGAAACTTTAGGAAGACTTGAAGAATTATACCCTGATATTCCTCAATATACATTATTAAAAGCAGCAGTAAATCATCCTAAAGATCCAGAGAAATGGATTGATAATAGTATAAAAGAAACAGTAGAATTAAAAAATATCTTTCCAAATGTGCCAAGCTGGGTTTTGTTTGCATCTGCAACTGGTTATTCAAATCCAAAAGCAATTATTCAAAAAGTATCAGCTTTAAAAGAATCGTATCAAAATAAATATCCTGAATTTAGCGACAATGAAGTTTGGCGCATTGTTTTTAACAATCATAACGATCCAGAACCGGTTTTTGAAAAAAGCAGAATAGCATTACAAGATTTGTATTCAGAATTTCCTCAAGAAGCATTCCCATACATATCTCCAAGCATAATGAGACATATTGCAATCACCTATCCGTCAAGAGCAATAAAATTTTTAGAAATGTCTATTGAAAAAGCTAACTCTTATGTCCAAAATCATCCAGAATCTTCTTTAGGCAGTATATTGTGGATCATTGTTCGGAATCCAATAAATCCAGAATTAGCAATTGCGGCGTCTAAGAATAAAGAAAAAAATTAAAATTAAATTAATATTTACAACTTTTTG
>CAYUUY010000009.1:0-19589 GCA_964448035.1 uncultured Candidatus Saccharibacteria bacterium | reverse complement strand
CAGTAGTCAGTAGTCAGTAGTCAGTAGTCAGTAGTCAGTAGTCAGTAGTCAGTAGATTCTTTCTAAATGTCATTTCTGCAAAAGCAGGAATCTATACAACAGACTATCATATAGATTCCCAAATCAAGTTTGAGAATGACAAAGAAATATAGATTTCTGATTGAAATGTTTTTATTTTAGTTTTGAATCTGATAAAATGAGGCTATGAATAAAAATGAAATGCAATCTAGAATTGATGCGCTTCAGGCTGAAATGAATCAACCTAATTTTTGGGTTGATAAGATTCAGGCTCAAAAAAAGGTAGATGAATACAATAAACTCAAACAGCAGCTTGAAAATTGGGCAGATAGACCAAACTACCTTACAGGTAAATACGACGCTTCTAACGCTTATTTGACGCTTTCTGCGGGCACAGGAGGGACAGAAGCAGCAGATTGGGCAGAAATGTTGCTTAGAATGTATTTGCGTTACGGGGAGAAAAAAGGGTGGAAAACTGAAATTCTTGAAAAAAACGCTGCAGAGGAAGCTGGTATTAAAAATGCAACTTTAAAAATTGAAGGTGTTTTTGTTTATGGATATTTAAAAGTGGAAAATGGAGTTCACCGCTTGGTTAGAATTAGCCCTTTTGACGCTGATAAAGCGCGTCATACCTCGTTTGCGCTAGTGGAAGTTTTGCCTGAAATTGAAGATAATGAAATAGAAATTAAAGATCAAGACATTAAAATTGATACTTATCGTTCCTCTGGACACGGTGGCCAATCAGTTAATACCACAGATTCAGCAATTCGAATTACTCATTTACCAACTGGGATTGTAGTTACTTGTCAAAATGAACGTAGCCAACTTCAAAACAAAGAAATTGCAATAAAAATTTTAAAAGCTCGTTTAATAAAAATGATGGAAAAAGAAAGAGTGGCAAAAATCGAGGAATTAAAATCAAGCGTTGTTGGCGCGCAATGGGGAAGTCAAATTCGCAATTATGTACTTCACCCTTACACAATGGCTAAAGACACGCGCAGTAACTGCAGTTCGACAAACGCTCAAAGTATCTTGAACGGACATTTGGATAATGTTATAATATCAGTATTAAAATTAGGTCAGAGTTAACAACTCAGATCTCAGAAAGATTAAGTAAAAAATTATAAATAATAAATCAAAATTATGGTGTCCGTAAGCGGACTACTATTTTAGAAAGGTTGCTATGGGATTTGGAGATAAATTTAGACAAGCAAAAAAATTGCTTGATATGCAAAAACAAGCAAAAGCAATTCAAAAAGAATTAAAAGATTTAGAAATTACTGCTGAAAGTTTAGAAGGAAATGTAAAAGTTATTTTTAATGGTCAGCCAGAACTTGAAAGTATAGAACTTACTTCTGAAGCAATGGAATATTCTGAAAAAGAGCTTGCTGATGCTTTAAAAGATGCAATTAAAGAAGCAATGAAAGAAGCGCAAAAACAGTCAGCAGATAAAATGAAATCAATGATGGGGGATATGGGGTTTAACATCCCGGGTTTATAATGATTGTTGTTTTTGGTTTAGGAAATAACGAAAAAAAATACAAAAACTCAAGGCATAACGTTGGGCATATGGTTATTGAATCTTTTAAACTCGAATTATCTAAAAACGAAAAATTAGGTTGTAGTTTTATAAAGCAAAAGATTGGAGATAAAAACTTTGTTTTTGCAAAATCTTCTGGCTTTATGAATAATTCTGGTGAACCTGTTCAAAAACTTTTAAACTTTTTTAAATTAAAACCTAAAAATTTGGTAGTTATTCACGATGATATTGACATTGATTTTGAAAAAATACAAAAACGATTTTCTGGGTCATCAGCAGGACACAATGGATTAAAATCAATTATTCAACATTTAAATACGCAAGACTTCTATCGTCTACGAGTTGGTATTCGAAAAATAAATTTTAAATCTTTAAATCAAGATACAAATAAATATGTTATGGCTGATTTTTCAAAAGATCAAAAAGAAAATTTAACACAAATCATTGACAAAGCACGTGAAGTTATATTACAATTTAAGCCTGATAAAGAAAAAGAAACATATTCAATCTAATATTTGCGGGAGACAATTGTCGTTATTACCGCGAAGGAGAAAAATGGGAAATCAAAAAACAAAAGATTACATTGAGCCAGAAAATGAGTTAGAAAAGGACTCAAAAAAAACTACTCAAAAACTAAAAACAGATAATCAAACAAAAAAAGCAATCAAAACCAAAAAAGGTAAAACAAAAATTCGTTCTGCTCGTTATAAGAAATTTAAAAAACAAATTGAAAATAAAAAATATTCAATTAAAAAAGCCTTAAAACTTGTTCTTGAAACTAGCAACAAAAAATTTAAATCTTCTATTGAATTACACTTAAATTTAAATATTGATTCTTCCAAATCCGACCAAAATATTCGGTTTTTTACTACATTGCCTCAAAAAGTTGAACGAAATTTTAATATTTTGGCAATTACCTCTCAGCCGGAAAAAGCAAAAAAAGCTGGCGCTAAATGGGCTGGGAAATCTGAAATTATTAAAAAATTACAAAAAGGCGAAATTAAACCAAATATATTAATTGCTGAACCAAAGTTTATGAAAGATTTAAGCAAATTGGCAAAAATACTTGGGCCAAAAGGTTTAATGCCAAACCCAAAAAACAATACTTTAACCGAAAATTTAGTTAATGAAATTAAAGAATATCAAAACGGAAAGATTGAAGTAAAATCTGATTCAACTGGAAATTTGCATTTTGTAATTGGAAAAAATGATTGGCAGATTCTTAATTTAGAAAAAAATTTTGAGCATCTTCTTTCTGATGTTAGAGCTCATAAACCACAAGCAGTAAAAAAAGAATTTGTTAAATCAGCTTCAATTTGCAGTACAATGAGCCCTTCGATAAAAGTAAAGATATAAACATTTGACATTTGGTAATTTTTTAGTATAATAAAAAAGTAAGCCAAAGACAGCAGGTAAATAATAAATCCTGCCCAGGCAAGCAAATACATTTTTTGTTTGTCGTCTTTGGGCGACATTTTTTATTTTAAGGAGAAACATGGCAAAAACAAAAGACCAAAAAGTAAAAATAATTAAAAATGCTGAAAAAGCGATTTCTGATTCTAAAATTGTAATTTTTACTGATTATTCAAAAATGACTGTTTCTGAAATGCGGGAATTGCGAGATAAAGTTGAACAAGAAAAAAATGAATACAAAGTTATTAAAAATGCTTTACTTGATTTGGCTGCTAAAAGCCAAGGATTTGAATTTAAAACTAAAGAAACGAAAAAACCGGTTGCTGTTATTTTTGGTTATAGCGATGAAGTAATGCCGGCAAAAGCATTGGTTGAATTTATTAAAGAAACAGAAAAACCAGAAATTATTGGTGGCTATTATCAAGGTGAATATATTACAAAAGAACAGGTCGAAGCCCTTTCAAAAATTCCGTCACGAAACGAATTAGAAGCAAAACTTGTTGGTACTATTGCAGGACCTGTTAGCGGCATGGTAAATGTTTTATCTGCAAATTTGCGCGGATTAGTATCAGTTTTAAATCAATATCAAGGGAAAAAATCATAAATTAATTCCGACATCTGCTAACGCTTCGTCGGGACGCAGTAGCGAAATAATAACAAATTAGAAATAAAATTTATTGTTCGAGGCGAAGCCGAGAACTGCATCAAAAAATTTTCAATAAAGATTTTTTAAACAATAGTAATTATAAAATTATAAATAATAATTAAAAACAGAAAGGATAAAAATGGCAGAAGAAAAAAAACAAGAAGAAAAAAAGGAAGAGGAAAAAAATCAAACTACAGCTGAAAATAAAGCTGAAGAAAAAAAAGAAGAGAAAAAAGCGCCAAGTGGAAAATTTGCTGATTTAATTAAGCAAATCGAAGAGCTTTCAGTTCTTGAGCTCTCAGAACTTGTTAAAGAATTAGAAGAAAGATTTGGTGTTTCTGCTGCTGCCCCTGTTGCTGTAGCTGCAGTTGGTGCAACAGGTGAAGCTGGCGCAGATTCAGGCGCAGAAGAAAAAGCAAGTTATACGGTTCATTTGGCAGCTGCTGGTGATCAAAAAATTGCTGTTATTAAAGCAGTTCGTGAAATTACCGAGCTTGGCTTAAAAGATGCCAAAGATATGGTTGATCAAGCGCCAAAAGATATTAAGAACGATGTTCCAAAAGAAGAAGCAGAAGAAATGAAAAAAAAGCTTGAAGAAGCTGGTGCAACAGTTGAACTTAAGTAAATAAATTTTTAATTTAGAATATCAGAAAATTTTAAATCGCAAAAGAATCCTTTATTTGGGATTCTTTTGTTTGTAGCTTTTTCTTTTTTATATTAAAATACAAAATAGCTTTAAATTTGTTATGAAATATAAATTAATTAAAAAATCAAAAAACTCTGGCTTGCGAAACGGCGAGCTGGTTTGGGAAAATCAAAAAATCAAAACGCCTGTTTTTATGCCAGTGGGGACTGTTGGCGCTGTTAAAGGAATTTCTCCCCACGAATTAAAATCACTTGGGTACAACTTAATTTTAGGGAATACTTATCATTTGCATCTTCGACCAGGCGAGAAATTAATTAAAAAAATGGGGGGCTTGAGGAAATTTATTAACTGGTCTGGAAAAATTTTAACAGATTCTGGCGGTTATCAAGTCTTCTCGCTAGCAAATAAAAATCATGTTGGAAGCGAATCTTTAGTTAAAATCAAATCTGACGGAGTTGAATTTCGTTCTTACCTAGATGGATCAAAACATTTTTTTACTCCAGAAAAAGCAGTCCAAATTCAGCTTGATTTGGGTTCTGATATAATTATGCCACTTGATGTTTGTCCTTCTGGAACTGCGAGTAATAAAGAAATTAAAAAAGCAGTTGAAATTACAATTAAGTGGGCAAAAAGAAGCAAAGAATATTTTGATAAAAAAATTGCAAAAATATCTTCGCTTAAACGCCCAGCCCAAAATTTTTTGAGTCAAGAAAAGCCAGCTCTTTTTGCAATTGTTCAGGGCGGTTTAGATAAAAAATTGCGTCAGTATTGCGCGCGCGAACTTGTTAAATTAAATTTTAACGGTTATGCTGTTGGAGGATTAGCAGTTGATCCAGAAACTCGTGGAATGTGGCAAGTGGTTGAGCAAATGGGGAAAATTTTACCAGAAAATAAGCCTCGATATTTAATGGGAGTTGGCACGCCAGAAGATTTGTATCGTGCTATTAATTTTGGGATGGATATGTTTGATTGTGTTTTGCCTACGCGTACGGCTCGTCATGGTAGCGCGTATATATATAAAGGTAAGGGAAAATATCAAACATTGGATTTGCGAAAAAGTTTGCATAAATCATCAACCCAAATTCTCGATCCAAACTGCTCTTGCCCAGCTTGCGCTGGAAAATTCACGCGTTCTTATCTCCATCATTTAGTTAAAGAAAAAGAAATGCTCGGAATTCGTCTTTTAACACTCCACAACCTCGCCCAATATCAAAGAGTGGTTCAAGAAACACAGAAATAGATTTTGAGATTTCCGCGTTCGCTTCACTTACTCGCAATAACAATTCTTATTGTTTAAGAAAACCCATTAGTAAGTTTGGTGCGAACTTTGTGAATCAAGAATTATTAAATATCAAGAAGATAGCATCCTCGCTCCTAATTTAGTAAGACTCAAGCAACAATGATTTTTATTAATTATGTTTCTGAGATCTGAGATATTAATTATTATTTATTTTTTCCTCTTGCATTCATATTTATTTTTCTATATAATTAAAAAATGTAACCAAAGCCAAAAAATGGCAATTAAAACAGCTACAATTTTTGCTTGACAACCTGTTTAACTTTTGATATTATCAAAAAGCAAAATATAAAAATTAATAAAATTTATTTAATAAAAATTTTCTAAATTATTTTTCGGAGGAAAAAATGGCAGAAAAATTTGATCGTTCTAAACCTCATTTGAACATTGGTACTATTGGCCATGTTGATCATGGTAAAACAACTTTAACTTCAGCAATCACTCATGTCTTGGCTAAAAAAAATATGGCTGATGACAAAAAGTATGCTGATATTGATAACGCTCCAGAAGAAAAAGAGCGTGGTTTAACAATCAATATTTCTCATTTGGAATACCAAACTGAAAAACGTCATTATGCGCACATTGATTGTCCTGGTCATGCTGATTATGTTAAAAATATGATTACTGGCGCAGCTCAAATGGACGGTGGTATTTTAGTTGTTGCTGCTACAGATGGTATTATGCCTCAAACAAGAGAACATATTTTGCTTGCCAAACAAGTTAATGTTCCAGCAATTGTTGTTTTTATTAACAAAATTGATCAAGTTAAAGATCCAGAACTTATTGAACTTGTAGAAGAAGAAATTAGAGAATTACTTGATAAATATGAATTTGATGGAAAAAATACCCCAATTATTAAAGGTTCAGCTTTGAAGGCGACAGAAGATGATCCAGAGGCAATCAAAGCAATTGAAGAACTTATGGATGCAGTTGATTCACATATTCCAGAGCCAAAACGTGATACTGAAAAACCATTTTTAATGCCAGTTGAAGATGTTTTTACAATTAGTGGTCGAGGAACTGTTGTAACTGGTCGTGTCGAAAGAGGTATTGCAAAAGTAAATGACGAAATTGAAATAGTTGGCATTAAACCAACCAAAAAATCAGTTATTACTGGTATTGAAATGTTTAGAAAATCTCTTGATGAAGCACAAGCCGGAGATAATGCAGGTGTTCTTTTGCGCGGCGTTGAAAGAGATGATGTTGAAAGAGGTCAAGTTTTAGCAAAGCCAGGTTCAATCACACCACACACTGAATTTGAAACTGAAATTTATGCTTTGAGCAAAGAAGAAGGTGGCCGACATACTCCATTCATGAAAGGTTATAAACCACAATTCTATATTCGAACCACAGATGTAACAGGTGAAGTTGAGCTTCCAGAAGGAACTGAAATGATAATGCCAGGTGATACTGCTAATCTTAAGGTTAAACTTATTCAACCAGTTGCTATTGAAGACGGTATGAACTTTGCAATTCGTGAAGGCAGCAAAACAGTTGGAGCCGGCGTAGTAACAAAAATTATCAAATAAATGAATTAGTCCCCCAGCCCATGTGGCGAGGGGGACTTTTCTGTTTGTAAATATAAATTTATCACAGCTGAAAATTCAGCTGAAGCACCCCCAGAGAAAATAAAATATTGCTAGGGGCTAAACAGGAAATGAAATTAAATGTCAGCCAAAAAAACTAAAAAGGGTTTAAAAAGTAAAATTCGCATTAAGCTCAGAGCTTACGACTATCGAATAGTTGACAAGTCTGCTGAGAAAATTTGTGATACAGCAGAAAAAACTGGCGCTGTTGTTTGTGGCCCAATTCCTTTGCCAACCGAACGTAAGCTTTACACAGTTTTAAAAAGCACTTTTGTGAAAAAAGATTCTCGAGAACAATTTGAAATGAAAATTCACAAGCGTCTTATAGATATTGAAAGTCCAACTAACAAAACAATTGATTCACTAATGTCTCTTGATTTGCCTACTGGTGTTGACATTGAGATAAAGATGTAAAATTAGGTCAAAATTAATATCTCAAAACTCAAAAATGACAGATCAAAAATAATAACATAGATCTCAGAAACATAATTAACAAATTAAAATTATTATTGTTCGAGGCGGAGCCGAGAACTTTTATTTAGATATTTAATAGCTTCTAATTTGCTTCGCTCTTTCGAACAATAAAATCCCTCTTCTATACAGTTGGGGGATTTTTTGATATTATTTGTAAAACAAAGGAAATTGGTTTTTGAGCACTAGGATTTTTGGGCTTGGTGATTGTAAGTATCAGTTATCAATCTCTTGTCACGATAATGATCTGTTTGCAGTCTTTATTAATCCAAACTCTTAAACCACGAACCTTAACAAAGAAGAAAGGATGTAAGCTAATGCATGTTAACCCAATTATTTTAATAATTGCATTCTTTATTATTATCGTGTTAATGTATGCTAATTATAAGTTTTCGAGCAACGATGATTTTAACTGGTATATTGAAAGTTGCTTATGCTTTTTTGCTTCATTTGTTAATAGTTTTTCGTGCAAGCAAACTATTTGTCATAAGGTTGTAGGTTTTTGATAATCATATCTCTTTGAGCACAAAAGTGAGAACGTGATCCAGAAAGGGGACAAATCTAATGATTGTTATGATAATCATTTTTTTTGCGCTGGCATTTTGTAATATATCAGCCGCAATAGTTGCTTTGGTGATAAATTCAGCTAGCTTGCACAATAAGCTTCTTAGAATCGCAGCTTATTGTTTAGTTTGCTCTGGCATTTGTTCTGGATTTATGCTTGTTTCTAACTCTGGTTCTTCGTGGTATGGGTTGTTAATGTTTCTGCTATTTGTTTTTGCTTTTTTCATTTTCTGGTTTGGAGATAACTCTGCAACAAAACTAATGCAAGAAAGAGAGTGATGAAAATGCCAATCGAAACCTTAAGAGCTGTGGCGTTAATGATGGTAATTGGAATTTGTTTTTTTTGGTTTGTCAAAGCAAATATGCGCAAAAAAAGGGATGATAATTCTGAGAATTTTTCTTCATCAGATAATGTTTCAGAAAGCGCGATTTTATCAAATAAGAATTTGGCAAGTAGAATAGATACCAATCTGGAAAAGCCGAATTCCCCAAATCCTGAGCAAAGCGGTGGTGCGCTTCTTCTAGGATTGCTTTTATCTTTTACTCTACTTTTCGAACGAATAATAACCTATTCTGCAAACTGGGAATTTGGAGTAAAAGAAAATGGTTTATTAGCCATAATTGCTATTCAAATTGCAATTTTTGCATATTTGATTCTTGATCGCAAAAACGATGTTGAGATAGCTTTATCATGGTTAGTGCAACAAGCTGTTTGGAAGTGGCGTTGAGTAATATTGGCAAAACAACTTTTTTATATTCGGTCGAATGGGTTTTAAGGAGCCCTTTCCAATCTTGTAGGAATTCGACCGTTTTTTATTTAAAAACAATTTTATTCTGGTTTTCTTAGGAAAACAAGAATGAATGTAACTAAAAAGTTGAATTTTAATATTTTAATAATGATGATATTCAAAAATTAACAACAATGTTCAAATGTTACTTTTATTAAAAAAATTTTTTTAAAATAATTTGTTGCTATATTCTGCGGTTTTAAAATGTTGAAAAGAGTTTGATTTTATAAATAAAGTTTTTTTTATTAATTTTTTGTAAAAAAATAGACCCTTTAACGCCTGCTGGTTGTGCCAGCGCTGTGCCCAATGGGCAACAGGGGTCTAAGGCGGGGGAGAAAGCGGGGGGGTATCACGGGAAGGAGTAGAACTCTGTTTGAGGGTATTTCACCTCCTTCAACGTGAGCCACGCCGATGATCGCGGGAAATCGTCCCACGAAATGTCTATCCTCGGCATGAAGTAGTCCTCCATGCTAAGGTAGACATAGATCGGCTTGGTACTGCCGGACACCGTCTGGCAGATTGTTTCTGCCAGTTTGTACGACGGGTGCCCAGCATCGAAGTAAATGCCTGTCTCGTTCCCTCGGGACGTGCCCCGAAGATCGAGACAGATCGAGTGCTCGTGGGTTCTTGCCAGGACGACACGATAAGTGCCTCCGGCAAGCCGAACTGCGCCCGCGTGGCTAGTGCGGGTCAGTTCGGACCATGCGAGGGGGTTCTCGTTGTATCCCTCTCGCGGAGCTGGCAGGCAATCAGTGCTGTTAAAGCATCTGATTATCAGCCAGTTCTCGGCCTTGGCTTCGTCATTGCCGAAGATCGGCTTTGGCGTAGCCAGTAGGGCGAGAGTCGAAGCGTCGAGCTCGTCGAGCTCAGCGATCTTCAAGGCTGCGTCGTAGGAAGGATGGCCCGGCTCAAATGTGAGCCGAGATTCCTTCTCTGCCTGGTCGTCGTAAATGACCAGAGTGACGGTCCCGTCGCCGATCGCCGATGCCTCGCGGATCTGGAGATCGCGAGATCCGTTCTCGATCGCGCGGGCTTCATACTGTCCCACGCTGATGAGACCGATCTGGAGGTTGGCGACGGCGGCGGTGGTGGAGACGGCGAAAATGACCAAAAGTACGACGGTGCGACGTGCTGAGTTATGCATCTGAATCGCTCCTTTGTAGCCTCGTTTTGAGGCTAAAATTGTGTAGGTACGGCTTAATTTTGCATATTTATACTTTATCATAACAGACTAAAAAAGTCAAGTATTTTTAGCCCATTTTTATCAACCAAAGACAAGATAAATAGACCCTTTAACGCCTGCTGGTTGTGCCAGCGCTGTGCCCAATGGGCAACAGGGGTCTAAAATGGAGAAGGATTACGTTGAAATGTTTAGTTGTTTTCTAAAGGGATTTTGTTTTCAAGATTAGTTTCCTCCCATTTCCCGATCTGAATCCAGGATGTAGGTTCGTAGCCAATTTCATCAAACGGATATTGGGACATTGAGAACCAAACCAGCAAATCAGAATTGCGCTGATTTTCTTCCCAATTGTACATCCAGTACGCAGGTGACCAGAACTGGTTGCAGATTTCCTTGGCCTGCTTCCATTGAACATGCCCAGATTTGATTCTGAGCATTTTGTGTTCAGTTGAGTGCATGCCTGGCTCAACGCAAATTACGATTTCAAAGTGCTTAACAGTTTCTTTAGCAAAAAGTACTTTTCTAGGTTGTTTAGGTTCTGTGATACTTAGCGCCCAATTAATTGCGTCTGCTTGTCTCTGAGCGCTTTTTTCTTTTTCATTGCATCCAGTTAGCTGCAAAGTGAGGGGTAAAAGAATAATCATCCAATTGAACCAAGGCTTAGACATTTAGTGTTTCACCCTTTCTTTGATATTCTGAGCATTTTCGTGCTTCTTTTTGTTTCTTTTGTATGCAGATCCAGACCAAAATAATTATATTGAAATTACTACTAAGTGTCAATTTTTAACATTTTTTGATATTGATTTAAAAATCAGTTACAATTAAAACAGATAAATTAGGAGATTTATGCCAGAATATAAAACAGGGTCAGATTTTGACCCAGACCAAAACAAGAATCAAGCAGAAAACACATTAGAACAACCAAATACACCTGATAAATCTTTGGCTGAAACTCAAGATCCAGAAGCTATGATGACTGAACCAATGAAAGAAGTATTTGGGGCAATTAAAGACTTTTACCACAAATATGAACATCTTGCTTCAGATGAGGCTATTGATGAATTAAATGATGATTTCGAAAGATTTGCAAGAATGCTTGAAAGTGGTAGGTCTTTTTCTGCTTGTCAGCGAGAGCAAGAACAAGGCGCAGAGCTTTCTTCTTCTATCAAAGAAGAAGCTAAAAAATTTAGAGAAAAAGCAGACGGATTATGGGAAAAGGCTGATTCTATTCGAGATAATTTAAATATGGTTTTTAGTACAATAAAAAGTGCTAGAAATAAATCTTTAAGCAATTCAGCTGAACATACATTTTTATTACGAACAGGTGATATGCTAGCTCAACACACTTTTTTATTATTTGTACCGTCATCGTATGATAAAGAAAAGAATGGCGCTATTTCCGAATCCATTGATCCTGAATTATTAGCTGAGCAATCTGGACTTGAACTTGATCAAGAATTGAGTCGCGAAAGTTTTTATGATTTTGAAGAAGGCAATTATTATGAAACAAGAATTGCTAATTACTTTCAAACCAAAGTCAAAGCCATCTATTTTATTAGAAACTTGTCAAATTATATTAATAAAGTTCCTGAAATAATTCGAAATGGTGGTGATCCAGGATTCAATTATACTAATTATCAGGAAGCTTGGAACGATAGGCCTGATTTAAACAATATAAGCCCAGAAGAAAGAGAAGCTTTTGAGCAAAAAATAAAAAGCGTAATGCTTCCTTGGGAAAGAAAAATTGCTTGGATTAAACAATCTTCAGATTATGAAGAGATGCGTAAAAATTATGAAAAAGCTAAAGCTGAGGGTGATATTTCTTAATCTTTTGACACTAGTGCCAAACATCAAGTACAATAGATTTAAGGAGATTATATGGAGGGTAGAACCAAAGAAATCACAACTGCAGTTGGTATTATTGTTCTTTTAATTTTGGCAGCAATTGCTGGAGCTGTAATTGTCCACAATTTTAGAGCTTATGCCGACACTTTAAATCGTGAAGAAATTCTTAATGATTCATTTTTTGAAGAATCTTCTGAATCTGATGGTTCGGATTCCTCAAGCATGAAATCAGAAAACACTGATCAAGAAAACAAATCTGATTCAAGTTGCGAAAGTTGTGGTTCGTAAATTTGACAATTTAAGAAAAATAGATTAAAATTATTACAGGCTAAGATGTCTGGATAACACCTCGAAAAATCGAGGAGGTTCTGGGCAAAATTTTTATGCTTAAACTTTAAAATGAAAGCAATTTTAGGAAAAAAAATCGGAATGACAACATATTTTGACGCTGAAAACGCAATCCCAGCTACTGTTTTAGAAGTTGGGCCATGTTTTGTGAGCCAAATTAAAACTGTTGGAAATGACGGTTATTGTTCTATCCAAATTGCGTTTGGAAATACAAAAAAAATTAAAAAACCTCAATCTGGACATTTAAAAAAAGCGAAAATTACAAAAGATCTTAAAAATATTCGTGAATTCAGAATAACTGATGATGAGGTCAAAAATTATCAGCTTGGTCAGGAAATTAAAGCTGATATTTTTAAACCAGGAGATTTGATTGATGCTGAAGGAATTAGTAAAGGAAAAGGTTTTGCAGGCACAGTTAAGCGTCATAATTTTTCAACAGGGCCAAAAACTCATGGCAGTCACAATTATCGCAAACCTGGTTCTATTGGCGCAACTGGTCCGCAAAGAGTTTTAAAAGGTACCAAAATGGCTGGCCACATGGGCGCTCGAAAAGTCACTGCAAAAAATATTAAAATTTTAGAAATTGATTTGGATAAAAATTTGATGTTTGTTCGTGGCGCTGTTCCTGGGGCAAATACAGGGATTGTGTTTTTAAAATCAAAATCAGAAAATCAAGTAACAAGCCCAGAAAATCAAAATTTAGAAAGCCAGTTACAAAAAATAACAAGTCAATCGTTGAGTTCAGACAATCATTTGTCTAGCGCAGACAAGCTAGGCAGTGTTGAGTCATCTAAACCAAACAATCAAAAACCAGTTGAAAAACCTCAAGCGCAAAATACAGATAACCAAGAATTAAAATAAAATAATTTAAATAAATGGCTAAAACTACAGTAAAAAAAACTAATCCAAAAAAATCAGCTTTAAAACTGGAAGTTTTTGATATTTCAAACGGTACAAAATCAAGTGTTAAATTACCAGAATTTTTGCAAATCAAAATTAATCAGCAATTACTTGCAAAACTTGTGAGAATTTGGCAATTGCGAAGAACTCCAACCACAGCTCATACCAAAGATCGTTCAGAACGTCGTGGAGGTGGAGCTAAGCCTTGGCGTCAAAAAGGAACTGGTAATGCGCGCGTAGGTTCTCGAAGAAGTCCGATTTGGAGAAAAGGTGGTATTACTTTTGGTCCTCGAAAAGAAAAAACATATAATCAAAAAATTAATAAAAAAGAAAAAAAACTAGCGCTTAAGATGGCGATTGCTTATAAATACCAATCAAATAAATTATTTGTTATAAAACCAATTTTAGTTGCTAAACCAAAAACAAAATTAGCAGCTGAAAAAATATCAATTATTGAATCTAAAATTAAAGAATATAATTCAAAAAAGACAACTTTAATTGTTTTTGACAAAGTTGATGAAAATATTAGAAGAAGTTTTAAAAATTTAGAAAATATTAAAATCAAAAATCAAAAATCAGTTTCATTTATGGACTATATATCAAATAACCAAATAATTTTAAATGTTCAAGCGCTTAAGGAAATTGAAAATGAATATAAATAAAATTATTATAAAACCAATTATTTCTGAAAAAAGTTTTGCTTTAGCAGATTCTGGCAAATATACTTTTTTGGTTCAAAAAAAGGCTAACAAAAAACAAATTATTCAGGCTTTTAAAAATACTTATAATGTAGATGTAATAAATATTAATGTTTTGTATACTTCATTTAAAAATAAAACGACTCGCACCAAAAAGGGGATTTTTAAATCGAAAAAAGCAAAAAATAAAAAGGTAATAATTGAATTAAAAGAAAAACAAAAAATCGCTGATTTTGAGGTTAGCAAATGAAAAAAACAACGCTTTTAAATCCAACAACTTCTGGAAGACGCGGTATGAGCCGACAAGATTTTTCTATTATTTCAGCTAAAAAACCTGAAAAGTCATTAGTTTTAGGTAAGAAAAAAATGGCTGGAAGATCAGGCGGAAAAATTTCAGTTCGGCATCAAGGTGGAGGTCAAAAAAGACTTTATCGTTTGGTTGATTTTGCGCAAAAAAATAAAAAAATATCAGCAGTAGTAAAATCAATTGAATATGATCCAAATAGAACTGCAAGAATTGCACAGCTTATTTTTGAAAACGGAAGTAAAAAATATGTAATTGCGCCAACAAGCATAAAAATTGGTCAAAAAATTAGTTTTGATCCAAAAAATAAAAAAATTGGTAATCGTATGCCACTTTCAGAAATTCCAGAAAGTTCTCATATTTATAATATTGAAATTAATCCAGGAAAAGGTGGACAAATTGTTCGTGCTGCTGGTACGCATGCAATCTTGATGGCAAAAGAAGGCAAATACGCGATTGTTCAGTTACCTTCAAAGGAAATCCGTAAATTTTTATTGACTTGTGAGGCTAATATTGGTAGAATAAGTAATCCGTCAAACCGTGATTTACAAATCGGAAAAGCAGGTAGAAAACGCAGAATGGGAATTCGACCAACTGTTCGAGGAACTGCAATGCATCCAGGAGCGCATCCTCATGGCGGTGGTGAAGGTAGAAGCGGAATCGGTTTCCCAGGACCAAAAACTCCTTGGGGAAAACCAGCTTTGGGTGTTAAAACCAGAAAACCAAAACAATCCGATAAAATGATAATTAAACGACGCCCGCCAAAGAAAAAGAAAGGTAAAAGATAATGTCTAGATCCCTTAAAAAAGGTCCGTATGTGGATGAAAATTTATTAAAAAAGATTAAAAACGCTTCAAAAGATGACAAAAAAACGATTGTTACTTGGGCGCGAGCTTCTGTGATTAGTCCAGAAATGGTTGGTTATACAATCGGTATTCATAATGGTAAAACTCATGTTCCAGTTTTTATAACTGAAGAAATGGTTGGACACCGACTAGGTGAATTTTCAAAAACCAGAAAGTTTGTTAAGCATGGCGGCAGAATGGCAAAAGAACAAGAATTCGAAGGTTCACAATCAAGCAGACCAGCGCCAGGGGTGGAAACAACAGCTGGAGCTGACACAAAAACTGAAACTGTGAAAGAATAAGGAAAAATATGACATTTAAATCAATTTCAAAACATGTTCGCATTTCACCTCTTAAAGCAAGGCAAGTTGCTGATTTAGTGCGTGGTGAAAACGCGGAATTAGCCAAAAATAAACTTGAAGCATACAATAAAAAAGCAGCTGATTTGTTATTAAAAACATTAAATTCTGCAATCGCGAATGCGAAACACAAAGAAGCAGAAACTAAAGATTTAATTATTTCTGAAATTTTTGTAGATCAAGGACCTATTATTAAACGTCATCGCATGAAAGCTCGTGGTCGAATCGCGCCAATTGCTAAAAGAACCAGCCATTTAACAATTATTTTAGACAATAATGATAATTTGGATCAATCAGAAAATAATAAAAAGGAAAAAAATGGGTCAAAAAGTTAATCCAAAAAGTTTAAGAATCGGAATTAACAAGGGATGGAAATCCAAATGGTTTTCAAATTTAAAAAAATATAAATTATTTTTGGATCAAGATATTAAAATTCGAGAAACCATCAATCATAAATATAGTCTTGGAACAATAAGCGAAATTCGGATTGAAAGACAAAGAAAAGATACTTTAATTAAGATTTATACAGCTAGACCCGGCGTTGTTATTGGTAGAAGCGGTAAAGGAACAGAGGAGCTTAGTGAAGAACTTGCTAAAAAAATACCGGGATTTAAAGCTAAAATAGAAGTTTTTGAAGTTGCAAAATCTGATTCTGTTGCTCGAATTATTGCTGAAAACGTAGCATATCAAATTGAAAAAAGGGTTAATTATCGTCGCGCTGTAAAACAAGCAATTGATAAAGCCAAAGAAACTAATATTGCTGGAATTAGAATTCGCGTTTCAGGTAGGCTTAATAACGTTGATATTGCTAGAAGCGAAGTTTTTTCTTGGGGATCAATTCCAAGCCAAACACTCAAAGCAAATGTTGATTTAGCAGTAGTGCATGCAAAAACCGCAACTGCAGGGACAATTGGGGTTAAGGTTTATACATATAAAAAAGCAAAGGTGAAAAATGCTTACGCCTAAAAAAGTAAAATATCGAAAAAGTCAAAGACGAGGTAAGCCTAATAAAATCTCTACGCGAGGGCATCGTTTAAATTTTGGTCAATACGGCATAAAATCACTTGAGCCAGGTTTAATAACTGCTCGTCAGATCGAATCTGCTAGACGCGCAATGACTAGGCATATTAAACGTGGAGGACAAATTTGGATTAGAATTTTTCCTGATAAGCCAATGACATCAAACCCTCCTGAAGTTGGTATGGGCGGAGGCAAGGGCGCAGTTGACCACTATGTTGCAAAAATTAGTCCTGGTAGAATTATTTTTGAAATGGATGGAGTTGAGCGTGAGATTGCGATAGAAGCATTAAGGCTTGCTTGTTATAAATTACCAGTTAAAACGTCAATTATTGAAAACGAAAGAGAATAATGAAAATAACCACAGAAAAAAAAGATTATCGTCAAAAAACAATTACTCAGTTAAATAAAGAAATTCAAGAACTTGAAACAAAATTATTTGATTTGCGAAAAAAATTAAATTTAGAAAAACTCACCAAAACTAGCAGAATTTACGAAACACGCAAAAAAATTGCTCGGATCAAAACTATTGTTTATGAAAAAGCAAAGCAAGAAGTTTTGGCAGAAATAAAAAAGACTGAAGTTGAAAAGGAGAAAAATGTCTAAGAAAAAATTAACAGGTTTAGTTGTTAGTGAAAAAATGGATAAAACAATTGTTGTTCGCGTTGATACCACAAAAACCCATAAAAAATATCATAAACAATATCAAATTGCGAAAAAATATTTTGTTCGTGATCAGAAAAATAAAGCTCAAAAAGGTGATATTGTTGAAATTATTGAAACAGTTCCTTTTTCCAAAAATGGTCGTTGGGAACTTGTAAAAATACAAGAAAGCAAAAAGGTTTAAAATGATTCAAGTAGGAACCAGATTAAAAGTTGCAGATAACTCCGGAGCCAAAGAAATTGGCTGTATTCGAATTCTTGGTAGTACCAGAGCAAGATATGCGCGAATCGGCGATATAATTTTAGCAAGTGTAAAAATTGCCAATCCACACTCTGATATTAAAAAGAAAGCGATTATTAAAGCAGTGGTTGTCCGCCAAAAAGCAAATTATAAAAGAAGTGATGGTAGCGCAATACGTTTTGATGAAAATGCGGCAGTTATTATTGGTGATAATAAAGAACCAAAAGCAACTAGAATTTTTGGTCCAGTTTCTCGGGAGCTTCGTGATAGAGGTTACACAAAAATAATTTCGCTGGCAAATGAGGTTTTATAATGAAAATTAGAAAAAACGACACAATTGAAATTTTACAAGGTAAAGATAAAGGTAAAACAGGCCAAGTTGAAAAAGTTTTTCCTAAGAAAAATAAAATTTTGGTTGCTGGGATTAATATTGTTAAAAAGCATGTTAAACCTACCAAAAAAATGCCTCAAGGTGGATTGGTTGATTGGCCGCTTCCTTTTGATATTTCAAATGCAATTTTAATTTGTCCAAAATGTAATAAAAAAACCCGAGTTGCTTATAAATTAATAAATAATAAAAAAGTTAGAATTTGCAAAAAATGCAAAAATACAATTGGTAAATAAAATGTCATATTTAAAAAAATATTATCAAGAAAAAATTGCTCCAGAATTGAAAAAAGCTTTAAAAAAAGATAATTTTTTAGCATTGCCAAAAATTGAAAAAATTACTATTAATGTTGGGGTTGGAAAATATTTGCAAGAATCAAAAGATAATTTAGAACCAATTGTTTCAGATTTTCAAGCAATTGTTGGGCAAAAACCAGTTTATATTAAATCAAACAGAGCAATTTCCGGATTTAAATTAAAAATAGGCGATATTGTTGGAATAAAAGCAACTTTAAGAAATCAAAGAATGTATGATTTTCTGGAAAAATTAATTAAAATTGCAATGCCAAGAATTAAAGATTTTCGAGGAATTAAAAAATCAGCAATTGATAAATACGGAAACATTAATATTGGGATTAAAGAGCATCCTGTTTTTCCAGAAATTCGCATTGAAGAAGTAAAAAAAGTATTTAGCTTTCAAATTAATATATCAACAACTGCAAAAAATAAAAAAGAAGCCGAGCTTTTGTTAAAAGAGTTTGGTGCAGTCTTTGAAAAATAATTAGGAGAATAATGGCAAAAACTTCCTGGATAGAAAAATCTAAACGTAAACCAAAATTCAGCACCCGAGTGATTACTCGATGTTCGCGTTGTGGCCGAAAACGTGGTTATATGAAAGATTTTGGCTTGTGTAGAATTTGTTTTCGCGAATTAGCTTCCGAGGGCAAGCTTCCAGGAATCAAGAAAGCAAGTTGGTAAGGAGATATTATGGATACATTTTCAAATATGTTTCAATCAATTTTAAACGCGCAGGCTGTAAATAAAAATGCAGTTATTGTGCCATATTCTAAAATGAAAATGGCAGTTTTGGATATTTTAAAAAAAGAAAATTTTTTAATAGATTTTGCAGAAATCAAACAAGGCACAAAGCAAATGATTAAAATCAATTTAAAATACGAGCAGGGAAAACCAAGAATAAATAAAATTCGTCGGATTTCTAAACCTGGTCGTAGAATTTATATTAAGAAAAATCAAATTCCAAGAGTTGTTAGCGGTTTTGGAATGGCAATAATTTCTACACCACAAGGAATTGTTTCAGGAAACGAAGCAAAGAAAAAAGGTCAAGGTGGAGAATTAATTGCTGAGGTTTGGTAAGGAGTATTATGTCTAGATTAGCAAAAAAACCAATTAATGTTCCTGATCAGGTTGTTGTTGATATTGATTTGCGTGAAATTAAAGTTAAAGGACCAAAAGGAGAAATCAACTTTTTTAAAAAAAGCTATATTGATTTTGAAAAAATAAATGATTCAGTTAAAATTAGCACTAAAAGAAAAGGTCCTAAAAGCAGAGCTTTGGTTGGACTTTATGTTTCTTTGTTTAAAAATGCTTGCCAAGGAGTTACTCAAGGTTTTGAAAAAAAACTTGAATTTGAAGGAGTGGGTTTTAGGGCAAATGCAGAAGGGCTAAGAAAAATTACTTTTTCTTTAGGATTTTCGCATCCTGTAATTTTTGAAGCGCCAGAAGAAATAGAATTAAAAGTTGAAAAAAACGTAATTACTGTTTCTGGAATTAATAAAGATTTAGTTGGCAGAGTAGCAGCAAAAATTAGAAGTA
>CAYUUY010000008.1:0-19603 GCA_964448035.1 uncultured Candidatus Saccharibacteria bacterium | reverse complement strand
TATCAATAATAGGTTTGACAATTTTAATAGCAGCTGGTATGTCAAAGAAATTAATTATTTATTTGTTGCTATTAATAGGGAGTTTAGCGCCATTGTTTTGGTTTTTAGTTTTAAAACCTTACCAAAAACTCAGAATAATTTCTTTTTTAAATCCACAGTCAGACCCGTTTGGTTCTGGGTATCATGTTTTGCAATCAATTATTGCTATAGGCTCAGGAATGATTTTGGGAAGGGGATTGGGGAAAGGATTTCAAAGTCAGTTAAAATTTTTACCAGCTCCACATACTGATTTTATTTTCGCAGTACTTGCTGAAGGTTTGGGAATTATTGGTGTAATTGTATTATTAATTCTTTTTTTAATTGTTATTTTAAGATTAATTCAAGCATTAAATATTGTGTCAGACAAATTTGCGTATTTAATTATTTCAGGTATAATTACTTTTTTTCTTTTACATATTTTTATAAATATTGGTATGAATATTGGGATAGCGCCTGTTACCGGAGTTCCATTGCCTTTTATGAGTTATGGCGGAAGCCATGTTTTAACAGGGATGATTTTAATAGGGATAGTTCAATCAATATATACTAGAAGAAAAAAAATCGGAATTATTTAAAAATCTTGACTTTTATTATGTTATTTGATATTTTTAAATAAGATTAATAACTAATTATGAAAGCAGTAATTCAAATATCTGGTCAACAATTTTTGGTTGGCGAAAAAGATATTATCAAAATTAATTCTAAAATCGAGCCAAAATCAAATATAGAAATTAAAAATATTTTGTTGGTTTTTGATAATAAAAAAACAGTTATTGGCAAACCCTTTTTAAAAAAGAAAATTGACGCTAAAACATTAAAAAATATTCAAAGCAAAAAAGTTAAAGTGGTTAAATATCATCCTAAAAAAGGTTATCGCAAAAATCTCAGTCATAGACAAATGCAAACAATAATTGAAATTCAAAAAATATGAAGATAATTCGTAAAATTCAAGAATATTTTATTGGCGCAAGTCAAGAGCTCGCAAAAGTTGCTTGGCCAAGCAAACAGGAATCTATTTCTTTAACAATTATTGTTTTGATTAGTATAATCGTTTCAATGTTAATATTAGCAGGTATTGATTGGGGATTATCAAAAATAGTAAATTTATTAATTGAAAATAATGTCTAAAAAAATTGCAGGAAAAGGTGAAAAAGATAAAATTCGCGGTGATCGTAACTGGTATGTTATTCATACAGCTGCTGGTTATGAAGATCAAGTAGCTAGTCATATCAAGCAGCGAATAAAATCATTAGGAATGGATGATAAAGTTTTTGATGCTTTTGTTCCAAAAGAAAAGCAGATTGAGATAAAAAATGGCAATAGACAGGTAAGTGAGAAAAAAATTTATCCTGGTTATGTTTTAGTAGATATGATTGTTTCTGAAGATAGTTGGTATGTTGTTCGTAATACTCCTAATGTCACGGGTTTTCTTGGCTTTGGCACCAGACCAACTCCTGTTCCTGAAGATGAAGTAAAAAGAATGAAAAAGAAAATGGGAATGGAAGAACCAAAATATAAAATTGATTTAAAGCCTGGAGAAAGTATAAGTATAACAGACGGTCCGTTCTCGGGTTTTGAAGGCGTTGTCGAAGATGTGGATTCTGAAAAAGGGAAAATAAAAGTCTTAGTTAGTATGTTTGGTAGAGAAACACCTGTAAATTTAGATTTTTTACAAGTTAAAAGAATTTAAAATAATAATATGGCAAAGCAAATTAAACAAAAAATTAAATTACAAATTCAAGCTGGACAAGCAAATCCAGCGCCACCTGTAGGACCAGCTCTAGGGCAGCACGGATTAAACATAATGGATTTTTGTAATTCTTTTAATGAACAAACCAAAGATAAGCAAGGCTCAATATTACCTGTTGAAATTACTGTATATGAAGATCGTACTTTTGATTTTATTGTTAAAACCCCGCCTGCAGCAGAATTAATTAAAAAAGCAATAGGTAAAGACAAGGGATCTGGAGTTCCAAATAAGGAAAAAATTGGGAAGCTTACCAAAGAACAAGTTAGAAAGATTGCCGAAGAAAAAATGGTTGATTTATCTGCAAAAAATCTAGAGCAAGCCGAAAAAATTATTGCAGGAACGGCCAGAAGTATGGGAGTAGATGTTAAATAATAAAATTTAATAAGATTTATATAACCAAAAACCCGCTAAATAAATGGCGGGTTTTTGATATAATCCCACCCGCGAGAAACCTATGTCAAAGGAGGGGCAAAGACATGGATAACATCGCAGGCGGGATAATAATCTAAAAAGATATTTTAAAATATTAGCTATATTTTATAACAAAAATAATTAAAGGTCAATATTTTATCCTGAAAATTTAGGTGGATTCTAGGCAAAGGAGGGGAAAAACCTAGAATCCACCTAAAAATTCAGGTATTATCATCATATCAAAAAAGATATAAAAAGTCAATATTTATGTTAAAAAATAAAACGACAGAGATTTTATTTAAGTTAAAAATAATAAGTGCACAATGTCTCTGTCGTTGTTAGCGAAGTCTATTTTCGTCTGCTTGGTTACAAGATGGAGAACCTTTGTGTCCAAACGCTTTTTCATATTGCAAGACACCAGGATTCTTTTTTGGTAATGTGGGGCAATTGTTCTTTTTTAGAAAGGGATTTACAATTGCGAGACGCGCATTGTATGTTGTTAGGTCGCGTGGAGTCGCAGGAGTTAAAGGAATAATTGTAGAATTAGAGTATTCGTTTTGGCTTTGGATTTCTTTTGCGCATAAAGGGCAGACAAGCAAGCTAGGTTTAGTTGGTGCTTGACCTCTTTTAACATGCTCGGGGCTAGTTACATAAGAAAGCTTTTCTGGGTTTGTTTTAGCTGTTTCTTCACAACAAGGATTCAAAAAACGAATTCCTTGATCAAATGTTTTTATTTCTGGTGTAGGAGTTGACATAGTTTTTCTATCATCCCCATTTGGTAGTTGCGCAGACATTGCTTCGTTCATAACTTAATAGTATAAAAAATTAATTAAAATATCAATTAAAATAAAAAATTTGATAAAATAAACATAAGATGAAATTATCAAATATTGATCGGCAAATACTAATTCAATTTAGTTTTTGGAACAAATTTAGAGCCAAAGAATTTTTGCTAATGCTAAGAAAATATAAAGACTTTAACACAATATTAAGTTTAAATAATAATCAATTAGAAAAAATATCTTTTAAAAAAGAGTATTACCAAAACATGGTTGAATTTACAAACTCGAAAGACTATAAAAATGCTCATAAAATTTTAGATAATTATCAAATAAAAACCATAACTTTTTTTGATAAAGATTATCCAGAACTATTAAAAGAAATTTCATCGCCACCACTAGTTTTGTTTTATAAAGGCACATTGCCATTAAAAAACGATTTTTTGGTTTCTGTTGTTGGGACAAGAAAAGTTACAAGTTATGGTAGAATTGTAACCGAAAAATTAGTTTCTGAATTGTGTGATAACAAAATTTATTGTGTTTCTGGCTTGGCGTTAGGCGTAGATAGTATTGTAGCTAAAACAGCAACAGAAGATAGTTATAAAACTTTTGCAATCTTAGGTAATGGCCTAGATCAAATATATCCTTTAATAAACAAAAATTTAGGTCATCAAGTGATTAAAAATTTGGGTGCAATAATTTCTGAATTTCCGCCAGGTGTTCCAGCGCTGAAACAAAATTTTCCACAAAGAAACCGTATTATTGCTGGAATTTCAAAAGGAACAATTGTTATCGAAGCTGCTGAACAATCCGGATCTTTAATAACTGCCAGTTTTGCAAATCAAGAAAATAGATCTGTTTTTGCTATCCCGGGCCCAATTTTTAGTGAACAGTCAAAAGGAACAAACAATTTAATAAAACTTGGCGCAAAACCAGTAACATCAGTAGCAGATATTTTAGAGGAATTTGATTTAGAAGCCATAAAAAATGATGAGGTATTGGAAAATGAAGTTGAATTTGATAATTTAGAACAAGAACAAATATATAATTTGTTAAACACATCTTTTCCAATTCATGTTAATTCAATTGCTAAAAAAATTAAATTAGATATTCCAAATATTCTTTCAAACTTAATGAGTTTAGAATTAAAATCTGCTATTAAAAACGTTGGAGCTGGAAAATATATTAAAAATAAATAAAATGGCAACAAAATTATTAATTGTAGAATCACCGGCTAAAGCCAAAACAATCAATCAATATTTAGGCAGCGATTTTTTAGTTTTGGCATCATATGGTCATATCAGAGATTTACCAAAGACAAATATTGGTATTGATTTTGAAAATAATTATAATCCAAAATATTTGGTTCCTAAAGATTCTAAAAAAACTGTTAAATTGCTTAAAAAATCATTGTCAGGTAAAGAATTGTGGTTGGCGACAGACTATGATCGTGAGGGAGAAGCAATTGCTTGGCATTTGGAACAAATTTTAAACCCTAAAGGTAATTCTCGTCGGATTGTTTTTACTGAAATTACTAAAAGAGCGCTTAAAAAAGCAATTCAGCAACCTCGCAAAATCGATTTTAATTTAGTTGAAGCTCAGCAGGCTCGAAGAATCTTGGATAGATTGGTTGGATATTCATTATCGCCACTTTTGTGGAAAGTAATTGCGCGCGGTCTTTCTGCTGGTAGAGTGCAATCTGTAGCAGTGCGTTTAATATGTGAAAGAGAAAATGAAATTAATAAATTTAAAGTAGAAGAATATTGGGATATTTTTGCAAAATTAGAAAAAGAAAATCAATCTCCATTATTTGCGGCAAAGCTTTATAAATTTAAAGATAAAAAAACAAATAAAATATTTATTAAATCTGAAAAAGATGCCAATTCATTAAAAAGTATTCTTGAAAAAGAGAAATGGTTAGTTTTAAATGTTGAAGAAAAAAAAGAAAATAGATTTCCAGCACCTCCATTTATAACTTCTACTATGCAACAAGCCGCGAGTACAATACTTGGCTTTGGGGCAAAAAGAACAATGAAAATTGCGCAAGAACTTTATGAAGGAATTGATTTAGGTACTGGAAAAAGAAAAGGTTTAATTACTTATATGCGTACTGATTCTGTTCAAGTTTCCAAACAAGCAATTTCGCAAGTTAGGAAAGTTATTGCTGAAAAGTTTGGCAACAAGTACTTGCCTAAAAATCCTAGATTTTACAAATCAAAAACCAAAGGAGCTCAAGAAGCTCACGAAGCAATTAGGCCAACAAGCCCAAAATTATTACCAGAAAATGTTAAAGGACACTTGTCTTACGATCAATTTAAGTTATATTCAATAATTTGGAAAAGATTCGTTGCTTCCCAAGCCAGTGAAGCACAAATTAAAATTATTACTGTTGATATTAAAGTAGGGGATTATGGTTTTTTGGCTAAAGATGAAAACGCGATTTTCCCAGGATTTTTAAAAATTTGGGATCGAAAGATTGAATCAAAAAATAAAATGCCTAATTTAAAAAAAGGTGATTTTCTAATTTTAAAAAATTTAGATTTACAGCAAAAATTTACCAAACCAATTGCGCGATTTACTGAGGCTGGTTTAATTAAAACATTAGAGAAAATGGGGATAGGTAGACCTTCAACATATGCGCCAACCATAGATACCATACAAAAACGCGGGTATATACAAAAAGAAGGAAAATATTTATTACCAAAAGAAATTGCTTTTATAGTAATTAAATTATTAAAAGAAAAATTTGAAGAAATTGTTGATTATAAATTTACAGCAAATATGGAGAAAGAACTTGATAAAATAGCCGAGGGAAAATTGAAAAGAAAAGAAGCGCTTGATAGCTTTTGGTTTAAATTTGAAAAACACTTGAATAAACAAAAGAAAAATTTAAAAAAAGAAGATTACCAAGAAATTACTAAAGAAAAATGTCCTGAATGTGGTAAAAATTTAGTTATTAAATTTGGTCGTTATGGAAAATTTCTGGCATGTAGCGGGTTTCCTGAATGCAAATTTTCTAAACCAATATTTGAAGAGAATAATGAAAAACAAAAAAAAGAAATTGAACAGATTATTGCAAATAAAAAATGTAAAAAATGTGGTTCTGAAATGATATTAAAAGACGGCCGTTATGGAAAATTCTTAGCATGTAAAAATTATCCAAAATGTAAATATACAGAACCAATTTTAGAAAAAATAGGTCAAAAGTGCCCAGAGTGTGAAAAAGGAGATGTAGTTGTTAAAAGAACTCGTAAAGGAAAAATTTTTTGGGGCTGTTCAAATTATCCTAAATGTAAGTGGGCTAGTTGGAGTAAGCCAAAATAGCTTTATTTGAGTCTCGTTTTTTGCTATAATGATTTTATGAATGTATTACCTAAATCAGTTCAGAATTTAATTAATGAATTTTCAAAATTACCCGGGATAGGGGCTAAAACAGCAGGTCGTTTAACTTTTTACTTGCTAAATCAACCTAAAACAGAATTAGAAATTTTTGGAAATACCTTATTAAATTTGAAAAATAATATAAAATTTTGTTCAACTTGTTTTAATATTACTGAAAAAGATCCTTGCGTTATTTGTTCAAGCAGTCAACGTGATAATGAAACAATATGTGTTGTTGAAAACCCTCTTGATGTTTTAGCTATAGAAAAAACTGGAGAATATAACGGAAAATATCATGTTTTGGCTGGAGCAATCTCTCCAGTAGATGGTATTGGGCCTGAGAATCTGAAAATTTCGGAGTTAATAGATCGGGTAAAAAAACAAAAAGTTAAAGAAATTATTTTAGCTACAAACCCGTCTTTAGAAGGCGAAGCAACAGCAATGTATATACAAAAGGAAGTAGATAAATTAAAAATTCCAAAATTAAAAATTACTAGAATTGCTCGCGGTTTGCCTATGGGTGGTGATTTGGAATATGCGGACGAAATAACGCTTTCAAGAGCTTTTGAAGGCAGAAAGGAATATTAATGAAAATTAGATTTTACAATTCATTAACTAGAAAAAAAGAAATTTTTAAATCCAGAAAACTAAGAAAAGTTGAAATTTATTCATGCGGCCCAACAGTTTATAATTATGCCCATATTGGAAATTTAAGAACATATATTTTCTCAGATATTTTGAGGAAGGTACTTAAAATAAACAAATACCAAATTCATCAAGTAATAAATATTACAGATGTAGGTCATTTAACGTCTGATAATGATACAGGCGAGGATAAAGTAGAGGAAGCAGCGAAAAAAGAGAATAAAAATGCTTGGCAAATTGCCAGTTTTTATACAAAAGCATTTAAAAAAGATCTTAATGATTTGAATATTGAATTTCCTGAAACATGGGCAAAAGCAACTAAAAATATTAAGCAAATGATTGATTTGATAAAAAAGCTCGAGCAAAAAGGTTACACATATAAGATTTCTGACGGAATTTATTTTGACACTTCAAAATTTAAAAAATACGGTGAATTAGCCCAACTAGATATTAAAGGAATGAAAGAGGGGATTCGAGTTAAAAAAAATCTAGATAAAAAGAATCCAACAGATTTTGCTTTATGGAAGTTTTCAAAAAAGAAAGAAAAAAGACAAATGGAATGGGACTCTCCTTGGGGTAAAGGTTTTCCTGGTTGGCATATTGAATGTTCAGCTATGGCTATGAGACATTTTGGGCCGAGTTTAGATATTCACACTGGAGGAATTGATCATATTCCCACGCACCATACTAATGAAATTGCTCAAAGTGAAGCAGCAACAAACAAAAAGTTTGTAAATTATTGGCTTCATGGAGAATTTTTAAAAATTTTTGGAAAGAAAATGGCAAAATCTACTGGCAAAATTTTAACATTAAGTGAACTTAAAAAACTTGGATTTTCTGGAATTGATTATCGTTTTTTAATATTAAAAAATCATTATCGAAGTAAGTTAGATTTTAATATTGAAAAATTAAAGGAAGCTCAGAAAGAGCTCAGAAATATTAAATTAAAAATAATTGATTCGGAAAACAAAAAAATCGATGTTAAATCAGATGTCGAGATTTTAAAGGCATTTAATGACGACTTGAATGTGCCTAAAGCTCTAGAATTACTACATAAGTTTGATAATCCGAATCTTTGGTTAAAATACGATACGATTTTAAGTTTAAATTTAAAATCAAAATCAGAAAAATTGACTGAAGACGAATCAAAATTAATTAAAGAAAGAGAAAATTATAAAATCAAAAAACAATTTAAAAAAGCAGATAAAATTAGAAATTATTTAGAAAATAGGGGAATTTTTTTAAAAGATACAAAAACTGGGGTGAAAGCTCTAAAAATTGACAATCGATGAAAAGCAACCTTGAACCAAAAATAATTTACGAGGATAAATATTTTTTAATATTGAATAAACCGAGTGGTTTGGTAGTTCACCCTGGTAACGGAGTTAAAGAAAAATACACTTTAGTTGATTGGATAAAAAAACAAAATTATTATAATAAAAAATTATTGGATAATTATAGGTTTGGCATTGTTCATAGATTAGACAAAGATACCTCCGGGTTAATGATTATTGCAAAAAATAGGGGAGTGGTGAATTATTTTAAAAATCTTTTTAAAAATCGACAAATCATAAAAAAATACAAAACATTGGTTTTTGGAAATGTTTTTCCAAAAACAGATTTAATAATTGCGTCAATAGGGAGAAAACCAAGCGATAAGAAAAAGATGACCGCAGGTAGAGGTAAATATGCTAAAACAAAATATTGGGTAATAAAAAAATATAAATACGGTAAATATGTTTTATCTTATTTAAAAATTCGAATTTATACTGGCAGAACGCATCAAATTAGGGTTCATTTAAAATCAAAGGGTTGGTATATTTTAGGAGACAAGATATATTCTAAGCAAAAACTTCGATTACTTTCTAACAAAATTGGAGTTACCAATCTATTTTTACAATCATACTATTTGGAATTTAAACATCCAGTTAATGATAAGATTATAAAAATTAAAATTAAAACCCCGAATCATAACAAAAATGTTTTAAACAGTTTGTCTATTGCAGAAAATTAATAATCTTGTAATAATATAATAGCCATGAAATCTCTTTGGATTAAATTAATTTTTATTTTAATATTATTAGGAGTCGCGATTTGGATTGATTTACCAAATGGTTTTAATAATGTAGGTATTAAAAAACAACCAAAAATTATTAAAGGTCTTGATTTGGTTGGTGGTGTTCATATTGCTTATGAAGCTGATATGAAGGATGTTGTTGTAGAAAACAGAGACGCGGCAATGTCGAGCCTAGTAAATGTGATTGACAAAAGAATTAATTCTTTGGGCGTGGCTGAACCGATAATTCAATCAAGAAAATATGGTGATAAATATGGAATTATTGTTGAATTGCCTGGCGTAAAAGATATTAACCAGGCTATTAAAATGATTGGCAAGACAGCGCTTTTAGAATTTAAAGAAATGACTGAAAAAGGGGAATGGCAAAAAACAAATTTAACCGGACGTGATTTGCAAAAAGCAGATGTTTCTTCTAACCAGCAGACAGGAGAACCAGTTGTCAGTTTGAAATTTAATAATGAAGGAGCAAAAAAATTTGGAGAAATTACCAAAAAGAATTTGCAAAAACCATTAGCTATTTTTTTAGATAACGAAATGATTTCTGCTCCAACTGTACAAGCAGAAATATCAACTGGAGAGGCAATTATTGAGGGCCAATTTTCAATAGAAGATGCAAAAAACTTGTCAATTCAGCTAAATGCAGGCGCTTTGCCTGTGCCAATTAAAATTGCTGAACAGCGAAATGTTGGAGCAACTTTAGGAAATGATTCAATTCAAAAAAGTTTATTAGCTGGAGCTATAGGATTATTCTTGGTAATTATATTTATGATATTTTTATATAGGTTGCCAGGTTTAATTGCATCTTTGGCACTTGCTTTTTATGGTATTCTAATATTTGCGATTTTTAAAATATCAAGTATTACACCATGGGGAATTACATTAACTTTGGCTGGTTTGGCTGGTTTTATTCTTTCTGTTGGAATGGCAGTTGATGCAAATATTTTAATTTTCGAGAGAGCTAAAGAGGAATATCGGGAAGGTAAAAATATTTTTGATTCATATCTAATTGGTTTTGATAGAGCATGGTCTTCTATCAGAGACTCTAACTCTTCTTCTATTATCACAGGATTAATTCTTTTTTGGTTTGGCACAGGGAGCATAAGAGGTTTTGCATTAGTTTTAATTATAGGTGTAATAATAAGTATGTTTACTGCAATTACGGTTTCAAGAACGTTATTACTTTTAATTACAAAATCAAGATTAATAAAATATAAATTTTTGTTTGCTTTAAATAGAAAAAAGGTTAACAAATGATTTTAATTAATAAAAAATGGATTTGGTTTTCCTTATCGGGCATACTTATTATTGCTTCAATTTTAATGTTATTTTTTTGGAAATTAAATTTAGGTTTGGATTTTAAAGGCGGGAGTTTAGTTGAAATAGAATTTATAAAAACTAAAGATATTAAAATTAATGAAATCAACAAAATTCTTAACGAATTTAAAATTGAAAGTTTTCAAGTTCAAAAATCAGGTGATAATTCAGTTTTTATCAAAGCAAAATCTATAAGTAAGGACCAACTTGAATCGATTGAAAAGCAAATGGAAGAAAGAATAGGGGATTTAAATGAAAAAAAATATGAAAATGTCGGCCCAACTGTTAGTAAAGATTTAGCCCAAAAAGCGTATTGGTCTTTAGCTCTGGCCTCAATTTTTATTATTTTGTATATTGCGTATGCTTTTAGAAAAGTGCCAAAACCTGCAAATTCATTTGCGTTTGGAGTGTGTGCGGTAATTGCCTTGGTTCACGACGCAATAATCTTGTTGGGTTTCTTTGTTTTTTTAGGTAAATATTATGGTGTTGAAATTGACAGTTTATTTATAACAGCAGTTTTAACTGTGATAGGTTATTCTGTGCACGATACAATTGTTATTTTTGATAGAATTAGAGAAAATTTAATTAAATATTCTGAAAATAGTTTTGATAAAAACATAATTGATAGTTTATATCAAACTTTAGATAGATCCATAACAACATCATTTACCGTTATAATTGTTCTTGCTGCGTTGCTTGTTTTTGGGGGAGAAAGCATTAAATGGTTTGTGGTTGCGTTATTTGTAGGAACAATTATTGGAACTTATTCATCAATATTTGTTGCATCGCAATTGTTAAGTGTTTGGCACAATAAAATTATTAAAAATAGTAATGTGTCGTAAAATAACAATAACCTTTTTTTTGTTTGACAACGATTGTGCGACGTAATTATTTAATTAAGAAATTAAAAATTATTGTTTTTTTATTTTATTGTAATAAAGTTTGAAATAATAATAATTTAATTTATTTTTTTATTAAAAAAGGGGAATAAATTAAAAAAAATTTTTATAATAAAGCTTATAATTAAATAACAAGTCATGGTTGTGAATTTGAAGCTGAAATTTAACATTCCAAAGCTAATTCTTAATTATTTGAGTTGATAAACTATATAAATTTATAATATGATAGTAAGGGCTATTTTAAGGGCTTAAAATGTTTTAGATGATAGTATACCTATTAGAGTGGTGTTTTTATGTAATATCTTATTGTGTGATTAAATAAGATGTTTTTACTACTAAAATACTTACATAACGATTAACAGATCATCTAGTTATATTTATGCGTTATGTCGCATAAGAATCAATGTGCGACAGGTTTCTGAACAACTTTCAAAACATTATCAGATACAAAATGGTAAGGTTTTATTAATTGTTTTTAATTCAAAAATAATCATTTATATTGTTAAAAAAATGATTATAAAAATTTATAATATCCTCTATTACGTTTTGTTACTCGTATTTTGATTTAACAGTTGTTTGCTAATATATGAACTTATAAAATATTTTTTAATATTCTATAAATATCGTCGCACAATCCCCTATTTTGTTTTTAGGTCTTTATTTTTTATTCTGTAAAATTTTTTAATGCCTGTATTTATATAGTTAATAATGTAAAACAAAATATTTAATACCAATTATTTTTCTTGATATTATTTTGACTTTTTTGCGCTAAAAAATATTTTTTGGGTTTTTGGGGATCAATATCTAATGAGCTTTAACAGAGTTTATCGATTGAACAATATTTATTTTCGTTTGCGTGGTTGTCTTGGCGTGCCAATATTCCCAACACCTCTGCCTGAGCCGTCTCGCCTGCGTCCACCGCCGCAAGCGCCGCGGCTTCCACGACCTGCTGAACCTCTTGTTATTTTTCTTACCATTTGAACCTCCTTTATTTCGTATATTTTTTTATTGTTTGCTACATCTAAAATATTTATTTAATAAACTTTTAAATATGTTTTTGGCTAAAATAAATTTTTTATATTCCATATAATATTTTATCATTTTTTCTTTTTTAAAAACATATAAATATAATTATGATTTAAAAAGTTTTTAATACTTTATGTTTTAGAATTAATTAAAAAACCTTGTCGTAAAATATTTTTAGTTGTTTTTGGGTAAAAGATCAAAAGCTATTTTTTACATCACCGAGATGACCATATCCGCGCTTGACTTTTTTTCTGGTTTTTTTTCGGCTGTCTGCGTGAATTGATTTTCCTACATTTGTAATGTCGGAAAATTGGCCTTTTTTGTTTCGCTCGGTGTAAATGCTTTTCCCCTGTCTTTTAACCCTTTGACGCTTTGGCATTTTTATTTTTTTATTTCTTTGTTCTATTTTAGCATAATTACGAAAGTAGAAAATTAATATTGGTATTAAACCTTTTTATACCGAGCTTTAGATTGTTTATCTACGAAAGTAGAAATTTAATATTGGTATTAAAGAGCCCAACCGACTTGGGCGAACATAGAATCTACGAAAGTAGAAATTTAATATTGGTATTAAAGAGGGGTATTTACGGTTGATAACGTAGTTTATCTACGAAAGTAGAAATTTAATATTGGTATTAAAGATAACATTAGCTGGTTCCAACCACCATATCTACGAAAGTAGAAATTTAATATTGGTATTAAAGACCAAAATATAATTTATAGGAGGACAATATCTACGAAAGTAGAAATTTAATATTGGTATTAAAGGTCCAAAAGTATTCAGCGACAGAAGACATATCTACGAAAGTAGAAATTTAATATTGGTATTAAAGTATCTATCAATAACAATAAATTACATAATCTACGAAAGTAGAAATTTAATATTGGTATTAAAGATTGATGGCAATGATATTATATACTCATCTACGAAAGTAGAAATTTAATATTGGTATTAAAGTATTACTGGTCTTAAAGTTCAGGAATTATCATCTACGAAAGTAGAAATTTAATATTGGTATTAAAGTGAGTATGGACACATTGCTATATTCTTAATCTACGAAAGTAGAAATTTAATATTGGTATTAAAGGAAAACCAATTCGGAAAACAATTTAAAATCTACGAAAGTAGAAATTTAATATTGGTATTAAAGTAATTTAGAAAGTATATTGAGATGAAAGATCTACGAAAGTAGAAATTTAATATTGGTATTAAAGAGACAAGAACCAGATTTAGCTAGCCAAAATATCTACGAAAGTAGAAATTTAATATTGGTATTAAAGAATAGGCAGTATTAACGATGAAGAAATGAATCTACGAAAGTAGAAATTTAATATTGGTATTAAAGAGTCAAAATGAGTGTAATTGAGCCAAAAGATACAAATTTGTTATTTTTAACAAACGACTTTTAGGCTCAATTAACATAATAAAAAATATTAAGACTAAGGTTTTACCAACACACAAACTTCCACTTTAAATTTCTTTAATTTTTTAATGTTCCCTATTTAAAAACAATTATATCACTTTCTGAGTTTTTAGCAAATCCATACCGAATCATTTTTTTCTTGCAAATTGCACACAATGGAAAAATAATCACACTATCTGACTTTTTTATTCTTTTTTTATATATTAAATCAATTTCTTTTAATATATTATTTAAAACTCTTTTACTATTTTTAATTTTATAAACCGAATATTGTTCTTTATAGCCAAATTTTTTTAAAAATTTCGAAAAAGCAGATCTTGTTTTATTGTCTGTAAAATCATAAGAAATAATAATCATAATATTTATTTAATTTTGAAATTTGGCATTTTTGTTTCTTTGCCAATATAATAATAAAAATCTTTAACATATTTATAAATTTCAGTTTTATGTTCTAAGATTGCTTGGATAAACAATAAGGAATATTTTTCATAATAAGAATTTTTAATTGCGTAAGCATTCTGTTTTTTTATGAAGTCATTATTATTTATTTTTTTTAAATTATAATTTTTAACAACTGCTTTGTCTATTATGCATCTAAATGGTTCCATAATATCACACGCTAAAGACCTTCTTTGAAAAAATAATTGATGATAAATACCTTTATAGGTGTCAAATCCATATAACCCAAGCATAGTATCAATAAAATTAAATAGATAATGATACCCAATGTCTAAAAGTAGATTTGGAACATCAATTTTTGTTCTTGGTAAGCGAGCTTTCCAATTTATATCTATAAAATATTGTTGAAAAAAATTTTTGCTCTGATTACCTTCTATGCCAAGTAGTTCTTGCCTGTTTTTTGCTTGTTGAATTTTAAAAATTATTAAAAAGTATTTTTTAGAAGTTTGTTTTTCTAGTAAGCGACATTGATTTTCAATCTTATTTTTAATCAAGTTTTTCGAGAAATCTAAATTATTTTTAAAGGTATATTGTTTTTCTCTTAATAAATAATTACCTTCTGCAGGTGCCAAAATTTTTGCATAAGTTTTCAAGTTGTAATCAAGAAAAAATAAAGAAACTCCATTTTTGCGCAGCTCTTTAATTATTTTACTTGTAATTGAAATTGGACCAATAATAAAAATACTAAACAATTTACTAATTGGCGTTCGGTTGATTATGTGATTATCTTCCAAATACAAAACATTATCGTTCCATAATTTGATTTTATATTCACTGCAGTATTTCGAACGGATAAATAAAATTTGTTTTTCTTTAAAATCTGGCAAGGTTAACATTTAAAAGCACAAACTAGAATAAATACATTTTTTACATTTATTTTTATTGATTGGTTTTAGGAAATTTGTAATTTTAAAATTTTGCATCTCAGTTAAGGTTTTTTTAAATTCTACTAAATTTTTATTGTTTGGTAAAGGTATAAAATAATTTTTATTATTTTTTAATGAATGAATTTTTAATTTTTTAACTATATATCCCATTTCATTTAAGCATAACATTTGCGCATAAAGTTGATACAAATAACCTTTGTAAATTCTTTTAACAAGATATTTTCTTTCGATTAAAGTTTTTGTTTTTTTATCATAAATATCAATTTTTCCACAAAGATTATACTTATTTGAAAAAATATTTATTCCTTGTAAAATATGTTTTGATGTAGAATATTTTTTCTGATCAATAGTTTGATGAGATAGTTTTCCTCTTGTTTGATAAACACAGTGGTAATTTTTTTCTTGAAAATTTTCGTAAATACTGTGGAAATATAAAGATTTCGGGCAAAAAAGAAAATCGTTTATTTTAGAAATTTGGATGTAATTATCTGCCATAACTTATTCATTTTTTTGTACAAAATTATCCCAATCGTTATCTTTAACTAAAAGCTCTTTGCAGTTTTGATCATTTAATAACCGGTTAAGTAAAATCAGCCCTTTTCGCGCAGTGTTATAAGCCCCGTTTGCGTCACCATTTTCCGGTAATATTCTATTATATACCTTCTTGTATCCTGTAATTTTTCTACTATCAAAAAAGTCTTGGATTTCTTCACACCAAACTGGAGATTGCAAAAAATCATTTTCATTCCCTTCTTTAGATTTATCAGTATTTCTTATTTGATTGAGTAAATTCCATAAAAAAGCTAACTTTTTCCAAGAAAAATTATTTGACTCCTGCAAAACTAATGAGATATTTTGCTCTTGTTTAAAATTCCCAAGTAATTTGTCAAACTCTTGATGTAAATTTATTTGCTTAACCTTCTTTTCTTTTGGAAAATACCTAAATCGTTCCAAGTCTTGATGAGTACATAATTTTTGAACTTTGCCATTATACGAATAAGAAAAAGTGAAATAATCTTTTTGAGTATTAAAATCAATTTGAATTTGCTCATCGGCAAAAAATTTTTTGATTTTGTCCGCACTAGCATTATTGGAAATATATTTGTGTTTTCTCCACCCAGTTACGGGATCTGTAACCGAAGTATAATTCGGACGCACATAATATAAAATTCCCCATTGTTTTGATTTTTCAAAAATCGAAATATTACCTGCTTCGATTTTTGGAGTAAGTTGCAGAGCATTTAGCGAACCTCCGACTTCTTCTGTTCTTTTGTCTTTCAAAACAAAATGATTGAGCTTTTTTGCGAGAGCTAATTCAAATTTTTTGTAAAGAGAATATTCAACTTGGGCTGTTCTTTTGATTTTGAATTGAGTGTTCAAATCTTCCATCACCACAATTGCGTTGTGTTTCAAAATTAATTTGTAAATTTCATGCACCACATGAGATAAATATCCTTCTTTAAAATTTTTGATTGTTCCGATTTCTTCCCAATTCTTTCTTCCTTCCATCATTTTATCAGCTCTTTCTTTAAGTTTCTGGTGAAAATTAACTTTTTTCCCTGCTACTTCTAAGATATTAAAACTCTTTTGCTCAATTATATTTCCTTCTTGATCAATAACAGAAATATATATTAAATGTTTTTCTCCTCTATCAATTCCGATAATTTTGGTTTTATTTTTTTGAAAATATTCGGTATTTACTTTGTGGTTAAATTTTAAATTGCGCGGAGATTTAAAATTAATTTTTATCGGAACATGAAACAGAATAGTTTCTTTCCCATATCGACGATGTTCAAGAACTTTTTTGGTTTCACCTGTTTTTTTATCAATATATGTAAGATTATTTCGTTGAGATAACTTGTTCGACTGATCTTTTCTAAAAAATATTTTTCCGTTTGCATTTAAGGCAAGCAGCGGATTTTTTAAATTCTCTTCTGAAAATAAATCTTTCCAATATTTTGTGTGAATATTTTCCTTGGAATTATTCTTTTTGAATGACGAAAAATCTTTGTTGTAAATTTTAAATAAAAATAATTCTTTATTCTCAACCGCCTGCATTACAGTTTTTTCATCAATTCCTTTAAAAGACATATAATAACAATCTTGCAAGACCTCTGAAACCTCTTTCGTAAATTCCTTTTTAGAACTATATTTTTTATTAGCAACTTTTTCTAATTTTGGATGTTTATCCAAATAATTTTCCTGAATAAAAAGTTGCAATTTTTCAACGGCTTCCATTTCTGAAAACTCTGAAAAACGTTTTCCAAATTTAGACAAAAACCCTTTACCTGCTAATGTTTGGAATTTAAGTATTTGTAATATAAGACGAGAAAACTGAGACTTCTTTTGATAAATACTATTTTCTTTGTCTGTCCTGAACAAACCTCTATTTTTCAAAATTCCCAAGTAGTATTCTGTTTTACCTCTTTTTTCTGATTTCAAAATTACTGCTCCCTTATTTTTTTCCTGACCGTCGCTCCAACCACCCAATAAATTCGGTGTTTCAAAATTCAACTTGATCTTTTCCTCACTATAAGGCTTTTGACTAATATAATTCCGAAAAGCATTATAATATTTATTTAACTCACTTTCCTGCTCATAAATATCCAATACTGAGTAAAACTCAGTATTTTTCGGAATATTATCTTTCACTCTGTGATACTTTGTCATTCGCTCAATTGAAAGATAGGCATCACAAAAATCTTTTATAAATCTCCCATCTTTCTTCTTATTAAAAGTTTTTTCTTTCCGTTTTTTAAATTCATCCTGCTGTTTTTTGAGATTCTCAAAATTATCTTTAATTTCTTTTTCCCAAATAGCCAGCAAAGCCTGCCACGCGTTTTCGCTATCTTCTATAATCTTTTCATATCCCCCGTTTTTTCCTGATCGGAAGTAAGCCAAAAGCGAACTCTTTTCTTTCCCTTCTTCGTTTTTTTCCAAAATATTTAGAATATTTTCCAGCACATCTTTCATTTCTTTTAAAGAAACTTGAACAGGAATTCTCTGCTCTCCTGATTTGGAATCAACTTTGATTTTTAAAATCTCGGCCAAAGCACGCCATGAAGTAAACCAATAACTGGAAATTGTGTTGATACTTTGCTTATTAAAGTAAATATTTTCCAAAGAAAAATCCTCAATGTTTCGGAAAAAATTATTATAAAAATTTTCTAACGCATGCATTAGGCTTTCTTGTTTCTTGTTAATTTCGATTATTTTATTTTGATCTTTTTGAAGATTTTCTAATTGGCTCCATTCTTGACCTTCTTCAATCGTAAAAATAAATCCTTCCTTTTTCGGCGCGCCGATTTGTTTATATAAAATTTCAAGTTTTGGAAGTCGTGTTTTCTTCTGCAAATTATATTGGTTCACTTGATAATTTATTTCTCCGATAACGCTTTCATTAAAATCATCAATCGCTTTTTGCACCAGAAGATTTTGGTAATTATTTAAAGTGAAATCTTTTTCAAACTTTTTTAATTCAACAACTTGAGAAACGATATCTCCAAAATGCTTTTTGTTTTTTAGAAATCTTGCCAAATTTTGATTCACAATACGAAATGTTACTGCTGTATGTTTTTCATCACTTGTATAATAATTTTCGCGGTTAGTGTTAAATCCATCAAAATACATAAAAAAACCTTTGAAGCTCTCGATAGCGTCATATTTTTCTTTGTCTTCTTTGTGCGCGATAAGGAGAACCTCAATGATTTCTTTACTAGTTAATATTTCATATCCTTTGCTTTTTTTAAACTTTAGATTGATTTCTTCATCTTTATATTTTTTCTGCCATTTTTTTGCTATTTGATCGAAAGAAAAGGCGACTTTTTTTCTCAATTTAAGCTCTAATTCTGAAACTTTATTTTCTAAATCCTTTAACTCCTTTTCATTTTCCTTTCTATTCTTTGATAATTTCTCTATTTCATAGAATCTTTTCTGAAGATTTTCTAAATCATCGATGTCAAAACTAACAAGCTTCAAAGCCTCTATAATAAATTTATTATGCAATTCGTCAAAAATTGGCTTCATTACTTCGTGATACCATTTGTCTCTTTGTATGTCCTTTAGCTTTATCTCTTCCAACATTTCTTCCGTCCTTCCCTCTGGCTTCAACTCAAACCGCAATGTTTTTGAGAGTTCGTAAAGATTAGTAAAACCTTTCAAAGTTTTTTTCATAAATTTCCTTATTTAGAAAATGATATTTATTTAATTTTAACACTAATAAAAAATTATACAAGCAATAATACAAAAACTAGATTTATAAAAACAGATGTAAATTCATAATAATTAATTAATAATAGCGCAAGGATTATTTATTCTTACAAACCAAATAATTAAATCCCATAAAATAGTTTTGCCAGGATTTTTTATTTTTTTGATCTAATTTATTATTTAAATAATCATCGCTAAAAATTTCTTGCGCGCGGATAATTTCTTTAAGTCTATTTTTATTTTTAGGATCGCAGATTGATAAATTAAAAAGTTCTATTGCTCGATAAAAAGCAAGCTCGCTAT
>CAYUUY010000007.1:11361-21020 GCA_964448035.1 uncultured Candidatus Saccharibacteria bacterium | reverse complement strand
AACGAAAAAAGAAAGAATTCTGAGGCTTATAATGCTTATTATACAATAAAAAGTTATAAAAAAGAAGACTAGGCTGGGGAAATTGTTTCTGGGTTTTCCCCAGCCTAGATTAGCTTAATTAAAGAGAGGTAATTGTGCAAATGATTGTTTAGTTCTTTCTTACTTCCTTATCCCAAGCTTTCTTTTCAGAATAGCAACTTTAGCCCTTCGTTTGCTTTGTTTTTCGTCCATTTGCTTTTTTTGAGCATCAGATAACTTTTCTCCATATCCTGATCGATGATAATCTGAACTAATGATTTTCTTTTCTGTTGCTTTAAGTTCTTCTTGTAGTACTTGTTCGCAAGTTTGCAAAGAAACGTAAGAAAAAACTACGTCACCATGAGTTCTTGAAGCCATTGTCGCCATTTTCCATCTACCTCCCCTGCTGTGTTGGTTGCGATTTCCTCTTGAAGGATTCAAGAAGAAATTTCAGCCAAAACAAAACTCCGCCTGAAGCGGAGCAAATAAATACGATGATTTTGAATAAATGTTTATTGTTTCATTAGCTCCGCCTTTGATATAATAAATTTAAGACCCAATACAAAAAGTTGGTCGGTAATTTGATTTTGTTTTTTTATCCAGTAATTTTGTTTCATATTTATTAAATTTATCAATAATTCAAAAGGTTGTCAAATGCAAATTGCGCGCTTAGCTTTTTCTAATAATCCAATCTGGAAAGGCACAAAAGGAAAAATTCTAAAAATTTTAATTATTTTTGTTTCTCTAATTGCTCTTTTATTAATTTCTTGGGGTATTTTTGCTTCAATATATAAAAATAAAATTTTCCCAAATATTTCTATGCTTGGAATAGAAGTTGGCGGATTATCTCAAAAAGAAGCAACTATTGTGCTTGCAAGTAAAGCTAAACAAGTTGAACAGAAAAAAATAAAATTTATTTCAGATTCAAAAAAAGAAAATTTGGAAATTAGTTTAAAAGAAATTGGCGTTGATATCACAATATCTGAAAGTTTAAAAAATGCCTTAAGCTATGGTAGAGAAAAAAATTTGTTTTTGCAATTAAAACATTTAGTACTTTTATCCAAAGGAGTTGCAATTGATCCAGAAATTACAATTTTTAAAGATCAGTTAAATTCTTATTTAGAAAAATTTATTACTGAAAACAGCCAGGAATTAAAACAACCTTATTTACAAATCACAAATGGTGTTGTAGAAGTTAAACCAGGGCAAGCCGGAGTTGCGATTGATAAACAAAAACTTGAAAATGATTTAACAAATTTTGCAAAAAATGCAACTGGCGGTACAATTGATGTTAAAACTGAAATTACAGATCCAGATAATCCTGATGATAAAAAATATTTATCAGCGAAAAAGGCCGCAGAAGAATTAATTAATAAAACAATTGCTTTTAATGCAAATGAAAAAATAATTTCAATTGATAAAAAAACAATTGGTAATTGGGTTATTTTTCAAAATTCAGGAAATAATATTATTCCAAGTTTTTCTGAAAGCAAAATTCTGTCTTGGGTTTCTTCAGGTTTAGCGCCTCAAGTTGATATTGCGCCAGAACCAACAATTTTAAATTATAAAGGAGATTTAATAACTCAAGGAAAAGATGGCATTGCTTTAAACCAAAACGACGCGTTGTCAAAAATTAAATCATTTATTGCTTCTGGGAAAAATAATATAACCATTAAACTAATAACAAGCCCTGTTACAGCGCCAATTGAAAGACAAACTGCAGATCAAGGGCCAAACCCTGGAATGGCAGAAGGAAGATATATTGAAATTGATTTATCTCAACAAATGATGTATTTATTCGAAGGAATGGCATTACTTGCAAGTTATCGAGTATCGTCTGGCATGGCTTCTTTACCAACGCCAACAGGCACTTTTTCAATTTTAAATAAAAACCCACGAGCTTATTCAGCAAAATACAATTTATATATGCCTTATTGGCAAGCATTTACTAACAATGGTCATGGGATTCATGAATTGCCAGAAAGACCTGATGGCACCAAAGAAGGTGAAAGTTCTTTAGGTTGGCCTGTTTCGCATGGCTGTGTTAGAGTTGGGGTTGGCGCTGCAGCAACTGTTTATGGTTTTACTCAAGTAGGAACTCCTGTTTTTATTCATCAATAATTTTTTGAGCAATTCTGATTTGAGCTGATCGGGCTTTTGGATTTTTCATAGTTTCTAAATCTGATGGCTGAATTGATTTTTTAGTAATAATTTTTATAATCGGTTTTTTATTACACACGCAAACTGGAAATTCAGGAGGACATGTGCAAGGATTTTCATATTTTTGAAAAATATTTTTCACTAATCTATCTTCAAGCGAATGAAAAGTAATAACAACAATTCGAGAATCTTTTTTTAAATATTTTATTGAATCTTTTAAAGCAATCTCTAACGATTTTAATTCTTGATTAACTTCCATTCTAATTGCTCTAAAAATTTTACTTGCATAATGACCTTCTCTTTTTTTATAACGATATTTTGGTGGAGTTGATTTTTTAATAATTTCGAGCAAATTTTTTGTTGTTTGAATCCTCTTTGTATTACGAAATTTTATTATTTCTCGAGCAATTTGTTTAGAATATTGTTCTTCTCCATATTCAAAAAAAATTTTTATTAATTGTTTTTCAGAATAATTATTCAAAACTTCTTGAGCGGAAAGTCTTTGATTTTTATCCATCCTCATATCGAGTTTTGAATTGATGTTTTTTTTACTTTCAGAAAAACTGAAACCTCTTTCTGGATTTTCTAATTGATAACTTGAAACACCTAAATCAAATAATATCCCATCAATTTTTTGAATATTTAATGTTGCAAGAATTTCTGAAATTTTAGAAAAATTTTCATTTATAAAAGTAACTTTTGATTTAAATCCTGCTAAATTATCTTTTGCTGCTTTGATTGCCTCTTGATCTTGGTCAATGCCAATGATTTTTGAATTTGGAATTGATTCTAAAATTTTTTTTGAATGTCCCCCACCTCCTAAAGTAGCATCAACAAATAAATACTGCCCAGAATATTTGGGCTTTAAAAAACTAAGAATTTCTTTTGTCATTATTGGGATGTGAGAAAACTTCATTTTATTTCAATAATTTTATTTTGACTTTTTTTACCTTTAATAATTATGACTTTATTTTTTGGTATTGAAAAATATTCAGCAATTATTTTAATAATTTCTTTATTCGCTTTTCCTTTTTCAGGATTAGATTTAATTTCGATAATCCAAAAATTATCTTTTTGAAAAATTTTTGATTCTGGTTTTTTAATTTTTATTTTACAATTCAGTATCATTCTTTAATAATTCTAACATTTTTCTTTGCATTAGTCATTATGTTTATATAAAATATTATTAAGGAGAAAAAATGAAAAAAATTTTTAATTTATTAAAATTGCGAAAAAGTTTAGTTGCGTTATTAGGAATTATTTTTACCTTTATCCCAACGATTGCTTTTGCAACAGTAAATTATGAAGTGCCAGACAATGCCGGAAATGTGATTGTTGATAATACTGAAAAATATGATAATTTTTATTCTGTTGGTGGCACAATAAATATTAATAACAAGATAAACGGAGATTTAATTGTTGCTGGGAATCAAATAAACATTAATGAAAATATTAACAAAAGCATAATTGCTGCAGCATCAAATATTAATTTGAAAGAAAATGTTGGTCAAAATGCCAGATTATTTGCCGCAAATACTATTATTGAAGGAAAAATTTTAGGTGACTTAATCGTCGCAGGCGGAACAATAACCATTACTGATACTGCTGAAATAGACGGAGATTTAATCGTTGCAACTGGAACGGCAAATATTAGTGGAAAAATTAATGGAAATGCTAATATTAGAGCAGACAAAGTTCTTCTTGGCGGGAATTTTGAAAAAAATGTAAAAACTACATGCAAAGAATTAACCCTTGCTCAAACAGCAATTTTAAATCAAGATCTTGATTATTATGCGCCTAGAGAACTAGTTCAGGAACAAGGCTCTAAAGTTATTGGAGAAACAACATATAACCAAACAGTTGATGATTCTAATTGGCAAAATGTATTTGCAAAAGTTGCTTTAATTTCAAAATTCTTTGCACTGATTGCATCGATTATCACAGGATTAATTTTAGTTTATTTATTGCCTAAAAAATCTTTGGAAATTGTAAAATATTCTGGAAATAATTTTTGGAAAGCTCTCGGCATTGGTTTTTTATCATTGTTTGTGCCATTAATAATTTCAATGATTTTGTTTTTAACCTTTATTGGGGCATGGGTCGCCGCGATAATAGCTTTATTATGGGTTATTGCTCTTATTTTTGCATCACTTTATGAAAGTATAATTTTAGGATCAATAATTACAAAATTAATTAATAAGCAAAAAGAATATCAAATTTCTTGGAAAGAAGTACTTATTGGAGCAATATTAATGTCAATTATTAGCTTTATTCCAGGGATTGGAAGCTTGTTCACCTTTGTTTTTATGCTAATAGCATTAGGATCAGTAACAAGCATGATGACTCGCATTATAAAAGCTGAAAGATAATTATTTAGAACTATATTTTTTAAAAATTTGGTTAAATTTTTCTGCGCGTTCGCGGTAATCTTTGAATTGGTCAAAACTCTGGCAAGCAGGCGAAAAGATAATTGTTTCATTATTTAAAAGCTGGAATGCTTCTTTAACAGCTTGATCAAAATTTGAAATCACTTTAATATCTTTAAATCCTGATTTTAAAATTTGACCTTTTATCGCATTTCGAGATTTACCATAAACAAAAACTTTTTTAACATTTTCTTTCTTGATTATTTCTGCTAAATCTTTAAAATCAGATTTGCCTATTCCTTCTCGAACTCCACCCATAATTAAAATCTTTTTCTCTGGAATAGATTTAATAGCTGATATTGTTCCAATTGGGTCTGAGGATTTACCATCATTATAAACTTTTGAATTTTTTATTTTACCCAAATATTGAATTCGATATTTTAAACCCTTGTAATTTTTTAAACCTTTGCTAATTTCCAAAGGCTTAATTCCAGCAAAATTTGCAGCCATTGCAGCAGCAAGAGCATTTTTAGCAATATGCTCAGATGGCAAATACAAATCTAAAACTTTTATAATTTCTTTTCTTTTATTATTTAAAATAAGACTAATTGAGCGTTTTGAAAAGTCCTCTCCCTTTTTAAAAGGACGGACTTTAAACGAAAAGATTTGAGTATCGAATTCTTTTAAATTCAATAATTTTTCATCAATAATTTCTTGATTTAAAATTGCATAATTATGATGGTTTTGAAAACGAAAAATATTAGTTTTGTCAAAAATATATTTTTTAAAACTCCCATGGTCATCAAGATGATGTGGAAATAAATTTGTTAAAATACCAATATGAGGACTTTGTTTCAAGTTTTTTAAATGACGGTTAGAAACTTCAATAATTGACCATGATTTTTTTGACATTTTTGACAATTGTATTAAATCCCATTTATTTTCTCGATCGTTGCCAGAATGATAAAATGGTTTTTTAGCAGTTTCAAAAATTGTTTTTATCATTTCTGTCACAGTACTCTTTCCAACTGTTCCGGTAATTCCAATAATTTTTCCTGAAGAAATTTTAAAAACAAGTTCTATTGCTTGTGTTAAGCAAATTTCGTTTTTGTTTGCCAAATCAATTATTTTTTTATTAGCTGGATAACGGAAATATGCTTGAGAAACAATTACTAAATCATTTTGTTTTATATTTTGACCATATTTTTCTTTAAATTGCCAAATAAAATTTTGTTTTTTAATTTTCGAGAGCATTTTTTTTGATTCCAATTTTGTTCTTGAATCATCTAATGAAATAAAATTTTTTTCAAAATCTTTTTGTTCAATCGTATCGTGCAAAACGAGATTTCTGATTTTTTTATAAATTAAATAATCACAAATAGACCTAATTTCTTGACTTGATATTCCTAAAAGATGAATTTTTTGATTTTTAAATTGATCTAAAAACTCATCAATGTTTTTTGCATTTTCAATTTCTAAAAATTTCATTATTATTCAAAATATTCTTTTATAGCATCTTCAACTTTTCCTGATTTTGATTTGAATTCAATATTCTTCTCTGCCAAAGCTCCTTCCATATTACCTCCAATGGATCCAGTAACAAAAACATCAACATTTTTTTGAGCTAACATTTCTGCTACATAAAAACCAACTCCGCCTCCTCCAGATTCAACAGGATTTTTTAAAATTTCAAATTTTTCTGAATTTTCGAAAATTAAAAAATATGGAGCTCTACCACCCCGTTCAGAAATTTGAGAATCTTTTGTTTTGTCAACTGAAGCAATTGCAACTTTCATATTAACTCCTTAATTTAAATTTTAATATTTTCTCTCCAATATATCCATTAATAATTGAAAATAAAATCATAAAGACTGTCATTAAAATTAAAAATGGCCAACCAAAATAAAAAATTGTCATTGGCATAAAAGGAATTTTAATTGCTCTGTTATATAAAAAAGCGATTATAAAGCAGTCTCTCACTCCTTGTTTTCGCAAATTGGCAAGCATAGGATACCACATATAAATTGGGCCTGATGATAAAACTCCTAAAGCAACTGCAAATGTCCAAGCTTTAAAACCTGCGCTTTTGCCAAAAATTTGTGAAATTTTTTCTGGGGTTAGAAAAAAATTAAAAACAAACATAAAACCAAACACTAAAAGCATTATTGGCAAAATATCTATCAGCGTTTTTCCAAAAATACTTATTGATTTATAAAAAGATTCCTGAAAAAACAATATTACTATAATATAAACTAAAATAGTAATTATTAAAAAAAGCCAATTACCAGAAATTTTTTCTTTAATTTTTTTAAGCATTATAAATTGAAAATGATAGATATATTAAAATAGCAATTAGTATTGCTGAAATAAAAGCCAAAATATTTCTAACCAAAGCGAATTTTTTGTCAAACATTATTGCTTCAGCTGGAAACTGAATCACACCAACCGTAACCCATGAAATAATAAAAGCTGCAATTGCAATAATGCTAATTCCCTCGTTTAATAATTCTCCGCCAATAACATAACTATTAATAGGACTTCCAGAAGCAACTGATCCTATTAAAGCTCCCATAAAAGAATCTTGTAAAACATTTCCAGTAAAAATTTTTTTATAAAAAGAATTTGGAATTATTGCCTGAAAAAGTGATAAAAGCAAAATTACTCCAATAAAAATCGGCATTGATTCTTTAAAGCTGTTCCAGGTTTTTATAAAGATTTTTTTTGCTTTCAAAATTATTTAATAGTACCTATTTGTTTTTTGGAAACCCTAAAATATTATATACAAACTTTATAATATTTACAATTATTACAATCACAACTAAAATAATAAAAATAATTAACACAATTTTTGCCATATCGTTTCCCTGACCCGAGAACTGAAATGGAAAAATTTTGTAGAATGAATAGAAAATAAGAAGTGATACTAAATTTAATAATATTTCTAAAAAGTTTTTGAACCAATTTTGATCATAAAATATATATAGCAAATTAAAAGCAATTGTTGAAATTATTAAAACATTAAGAAGCCACAAAACTGCAGTAAAAGATTCTTTTAAAAAACTAATGTGCCAATTTAATAAATTATTAAAAACATAAAGTAATATTATATTAAAAATTATAATGGCTATATAACCAATTTTTCTAAAACGATACAGACTTTTTTCGACTGATTTTTCAATATTTTTTTCAATTTCTTTTTTCAATTCTTTTTCTTTTTTCATAAGTCAAATATTTTATGCAGCTTTGTTCTCTGCTGGCTGAACGCTTGATGCTTTTTCAATATTCATAATCTAAACTAATGTTTTAATTATTTTATCAATATTCTCAAAAAGTTTTTTATCTGATTTAATTGGATAATATATTTCATTATTTCGTGGCATCTCTAATTGATTTTTAAAATTTTTAAATTTTTTGGGCGAACACTTGCTCATTATCATTTTTAGATTTTTATAGTTTTCTTTCCTTGAGTTTGCACGCTTGAAAGCAATTTTATCGCTTGTGTAAAGATATATTAAGACAGTTTTTGATAATTTACCAACAGCTTCATATATTTGCTTTCGAAATTCATATTTCAGGTTTGTTCCATCAACAACAACATTATATTTTTTCTTTAGCAATTCAATTGCGAGAGAGCGAAGTGTCTCATATGCTTCTTTATATTGATTTCCTAAACATTTTTCAGTTCCAAAAATTGAATATGTAATATTTTCCCCAGATAAAACTGTAAATGAATATTTTTTATTTAAAAATTTTGATAAATATGTTTTTCCCACCCCAGGAAGACCCATTAAAATTATTAGGACAGGTTTTTTGTTTTGGCGTTTACCATATTTAATACTTTTTTTTATTTTTTCAATATTCATAATCCAAACTAATGTTTTAATTATTTTATCAAGATTCTATAATTATTTAATATTAATTTTTGATTGTTTGTCATATATTTCATAAATCAAATTCTCTGATTTCCCCATTTCCTAATGCCTCATAATTATAATAATCTTTTATTGGCAGTTTTCGTAAAACCATTTCTAAGCTCATTAAAAAATTTTTGTGACCACAAATTAAAACTGATTCATTCTTAAAATTTTCTTTTAAATACTCGACAAATTTTTTTGCTCTTGCAAAAACATCTTTAATAGATTCGCCGTTATTTGGTCTAAAGAAAACTTTATTTAATTTATTTTTTTCACAATAATCTTTAATTCCAGATTGAATTCCGCCAGTAAATTTACCACCATCCCGTTCTAATGTTAGTTTATTAGTAAGTACTTTTAGATTTTTTAAAGTTTTTAAATACGGATTAATTGTTTCGATAGTTCTTTTTAAAGGGCTAGTAATAAAAATATCAAATTTATATTTTTGCAATTTAGAAATTAAATCTTGAGCTTGTTTTTTACCTTCTTCTGACAAACCAAAATCCATACAAGAATCTAAAATCTCTTTTTCATTTCCGATTGATTTTGAGTGACGAAGTAAATATATTTTCATTTTTAATCATTTAAACTATGCTTAATTATACCAAAAAAACTCTTTATGTTATAATTATTTTGCGCAATGATTCTATGCTATCAAGGAGAAGGTAAATAATGATAATGATACCTGAAAATCGGGACTGGGATTTCTTGGCGCACCATATCGCTCGATCCTGCGTCCAAGATAGTGTGATATCACTGTTTACAATTGCTCTCAGCGAAAAAGAAATTGCTGCAGCGAAATGTGCTGAAAAGATGATCAAAGAACGTCAGAAAATTGAAGTAATGATGCTTAAAGATTTGTCTGATCGAGGATTTGGCAACATAGTAAATATGATTGAAATTAATGATCAAGGAATTCTTGAAAAAGTAGTATTTACCAGTGGCACAACGCTCGAATACAAACCGGAAGATTCACATATTCTTGACACTGATGGAACACTTACGCCAACAGAGTTTGTCACACTTTTTATCATTGTTGAAGCCTGGCTAACTCTAGTAGCAGGGTCTGTGTAAAGAGTGCTATCACCTCTCAGGAGGTATCTAATGGAAAATCCTAACGCTGAGGCATTGACAAGCAAACGGATCTGGGAATTGTTTTACAATAGATTTGCAGATTTTGGAGCTTATGAAAACGGAAGAA
>CAYUUY010000007.1:0-11261 GCA_964448035.1 uncultured Candidatus Saccharibacteria bacterium | reverse complement strand
TGGGAATTGTTTTACAATAGATTTGCAGATTTTGGAGCTTATGAAAACGGAAGAATAACTTTTTGTCTAAGAATCAGCCCAGAAGAAATCAAAAGAGCCAAAGCTTGGGTGGAAAGTGAATTTTTCGAAGGATTTGATATTGAGGTTGAAGAACTAAAAAGCACAATCACCCGCATTGGTTTAGGTGCATTGCTAAAAAGTATTACGATAAATGATCAAGGAATTCTTGAAAAAATAGAGCTTGCTAGTGGTGCTTATTTCGAATATGAATCGGGTCCTTGTGTTCTTGAAGCCAAAGGAGATGGGCAAATGCTCTCTGCAGAAGAATTTATGATTGTTTGTATTATTATCTATGAATGGCTTACTTCGGTAACTTTATTAGGAGGAGAAGCAATCGGAGGTCAAAACCCGTAGCTAGATAGACTGATAATTTCGAACCAAAACCCATAGTCGGGCAGACTATTAATCTCAAATTAGCCAGCCCGATTTTTTATTTAAAATAATATTTTATCTCAGTATATATTTAGGATTTATTTGATTTCCAGAGGCCGGGCCTATCTTTTTTAATTAAGCAAATATATATAATATATAAGAGAATAATATGAATAATAAACAAATTCAAAAAATAGAAAAGAAGATACATCGTCTTTTAAAAAAACAGGGAGATTTACCACTTGCTATTTTAGCTTATGATTGCTGCAGCGAAATTTCCCGTTTAGCAGCGAGTTGGATTAAAAAAGAAGAAGGTTCTTTACAGCTTTTGATATTGAAAGGCAAAGGGATAAAAAAGACAAATAGAAAACATGATGTTATAGCAATAATAGAAAAAGAAAAAGTTTTTATAATCGATCCAACTGTGTGGCAAATATTTTCTAATGGAAAGGTTTTTGTCGGTTCACATGATAATCTTGAAAAAGCGTTGCAAAGTGTAATTAAAAAATATGGAGGTTCTTGGAAGGTGAGCGAAGAAATAAAAAAGGTTAATCGCAAAGATCAAAAAGAATGGAAAAGAATCATATTAGATATTGTTCGAGAAAACATTAAGATTGAGATGAAAAAAAGATCTAAATGATTATTTACAAATACAGTTTAATTAAAGACATTCAAGAAGCCTTTCAAATAACTTTTAAAGAACGGTGTTGGCTTATTGAAAACAAGCTTAAAGTTTTTTGGCCAAATCCGCTACGTTGGATTTGATTAATTTTTAATATGCCCAAAGGCCCTAAAATTGAAACAAAAAAACCAATTGTTTGTTATTGGTTGTCGTGTGGGACTTGGGAAAGATATTACGAGGATGAAAATGCAATCGGAATCTGTCCATATAAAATAGAAAAAGAAGGATTAGAGAATGTTATAATTCACGAAATAGCTCATTTGGAACATCCTGAAGCAAATAAAATGGATCACGAGAAGAAAGAAAAATATATTGAAGATATTGTTGAAAAGAATAAGAAATAATTGAACTTAGTTTTTTAGTTTTAGATCTTTTCCATTATCACTTTTAAACACTTCCCTGTAATCTTTACATTTGAAGATTGGTTTTGGGGAAATTTTTGGTATTTAAAACAACTGAAAGTTTTTGATTTTTTATCTTTATATATATTAAATAACTGGCTCCCTATTCCTGTCTAGAACCATTTACCTTGTTCCTTAACCTCTTATGCTACATTGTATCATTTTTAGCAATTTGAGGCAAAATTAGACAAATTTGACAGCATAAAAGGATCCGCACCTCATTTATTTAGAAATAATTATTATATTTTAGGATTATTTGATTTTAATATCTGGCGCTAATTTGAATTATAAACAAAACAAAATTAAGGCCAAGACCATAAATCTTGTGGATTACTGAATTTAATGCTATAATTTGCAAAGGAGATATTTAAATTATGATAGAGAAATTTAACACACAACCTGGCATGGGGGAAGATACACCTAGTCCACATCCTACTGAGAACAATGCTAACACATCCGAAGCAACCAAAGACAACGAGAAAAAAATGAGAGAAAAAGAAAGATACAATCCTTCTGAAAGAGAAAAATATTGGCAAGATTTTTGGGATAAAGAAAAAGTTTATGAATTCGATCCCGAACAATCAGGTCCTTTATTTACTATTGACGCTCCGCCTCCAACTATATCTGGTGATTTGCATATGGGTCATATTTTTTCTTATGTTCAAGCCGAAGTAGTGGCTCGATTTCAAAGAATGAAAGGATCAAATGTCAGATATCCTATCGGTTATGATAATAATGGCTTGCCAACCGAAAGATTAGTTGAAAAAGAAATAGGAAAAAGAGGTCAAGACTTAGCTCTCCAGGAATTTGTTCAATTATGTTTAGAAACAACTGGTAGATACAGAGCGAAGTATGAAGACCTATTAAAATCAGCCGGTTTTAGTATGGATTGGAGATTAGAATATTCTACCATTTCACCTGAAGTACAAAAATTTTCGCAGACAGTTTTTAAAGAACTTTACGACAAAGGGGTAATTTATAAAGAAAATGCCCCTGCTCTTTATTGTCCTGAATGCCACACAGCATTTGCACAAGCTGAAAAAGACGATAGCGAAAAAGAGGCTGTTTTTTACGATCTAAAATTTAAGACAGAAGAGGGAGAGGATTTATTTATTTCTACAACTCGACCGGAACTTTTGCCTGCTTGTGTAGCTGTATTTGTAAACCCCAAAGATCAAAGATATAGCAAATTAACTGGAAAAAAAGTTACAACTCCTTTAGGCCAAGAGGTTACCATTTATGCTGATGATAAAGTTGATGTTGAAAAAGGCAGTGGCGCAGTAATGTGTTGCACTTACGGTGACGAAACAGATATATATTGGGCAAAAACCCATGGTTTGTCGGAAAAAATTATTTTAGATAGAGACGGAAGATTGAAAAATGTTGCAGAAGTTCCAGAAATGAATGGCAAATCAGTAAAGTCTGCAAGAGATATAATTGTTGAAAAATTAAGAGAGGGTGGCTTTATTAATCGAGAAGAAAAAATAAAACACAATATTAGTGTTCATGAAAGATGCGGTAGACCGGTCGAATTTTTACCAACAACGCAATGGTTCATGAAGATGCTTGATATGAAACAGGGTCTTTTAGACGCTGGCAAAAAAATTGATTGGTACCCTCCTCATATGAGAAAAAGATATGAAGAATGGGTATCAAACTTAAAATGGGATTGGTGTATTTCAAGAGAACGTTTTTATGGTATTCCAATTCCTGTTTATAATTGCGACAGTTGCGAAAATATTGTGATCCCAGACGAAAGTGAGTTTCCAATGGATCCAAAAATCCATGACAACCATGGTGATTGCCCTCATTGTAAATCTGGTAAATTAACTGCAGAAAGAAGCGTTTTAGATACATGGTTTACATCTTCTTTAACCCCAGATATAAATAATAATCATTCATTAAATGGTCCGCTAAAGGAAAAATTATATCCAGCAACCATGCGTCCTTTAGGCCACGATATAATCAGAACCTGGGTTGTCTATTCTGTGCTAATGGGCTTATATAGACATCAAGAGGCACCATGGAAAGATTTAATGGTATCCGGACATATTCTACTGAGAAAAGGCGAAAAAATCAGTAAAAAAACAGGCGGTGGCAAATTAAGCCCGCAAGAATTAATTGCCTCAAAATCTGCCGATGCCATACGCTATGCAATGTGTGGAGCAATTTTAGGAAAGGATGCTTATTTTGACGAACAGGAAGTTGAAAAAGGAAGAAAATTAGAGACTAAAATTTATAACGCAGGAAAGCTGGTTTTAGGTAAAATTAAAGATTTTGATCCGAACATAGAAATTCAAGAGGATAATCTTGAAGCATTCGATAGATGGATTCTTCAAAGGTCTCAAGAAACATCTGAAAGAATGTCTCAGGCGTTTGCAAATTATGAATTTTCTCAAGCAAGAAAATTGTTTGAAGATTTTTTCTGGTCAGATTTTTGTGACAATTATTTAGAGCTTGCTAAGGGGAGATTATCAATTGACGCTAATGATGAAAAAAGAAGAACTGAAAGACTTTCTGCCCAGTATGCTTCATATAAAGCTTTTTTGAATGTTTTAAAAATTGCATCGCCTTTTGTACCTCATATAACAGAAGAAATGTACCACGGAGATGTTGCTATTGAAAGTGACGGAGACAATATGAAGTTTTCGTTTGAATCAGGAGGAGACAAAGGGTATTTTCATCAACACGAAGGAATTGCAAGCATACACAATACAAAATGGCCATCAGGCGATAAATCTCCAGAAGAAGGACTAGAAAGAGGTGCCCAATTAGCATTGCTTATCATCTCTGAAGCCAGAAAATCTAAAACTATGCAAAAAATTAGATTTGGAGCCGAGGTTTCTCAGCTAACGATTCGATGCACTCCTGAACAAAAAACTATCCTGCTACCATTTATGGATGATATTTCAGCGGCAATGAAAGCTCAAAAGACTACTATTGCTGAAAGTAATGCAACAGAGGTTTCCGTTGAAGCATAAGCTAAAATAATTTCAGGAGTCAATATATAAAAGATATGACGTAGCAAATATATAAGATCCGGTCGCCAAGCGGTAAGGCAAGAGCTAAACACGCTCTCATCGTAGGTTCAAATCCTACCCGGATCTTTTTTATAAAATACATATTAATTATGAAAAACTTTTTTATTTCTTCCGCCTATGTCTATCCGCTTTGTCCTCTTAGCCTAAACCATATGAAAATGTTTGTTATTGGCGATATTATTGCGAGAAACGAAAGAAAAAAAGGGAAAAATGTAATTTTTCCTATTGCGATGCACAATAGTGGTAATTCAGCAGAGAGAATTTCCAAATTGTTCACTACTCTTTTTTCAAAAGACAAGAAAGATTATAGTGATGAAGAAAAAAGAACTTTTAATTTATATAAAAATAATTATGATACACCAATTAATGTTTTAAAAACATTCAATCATCCCCTAAATATTCTAGATTATTATAGCCAAGAGATTTTATGGGAAGTAAAATCTCTTAATATTTCATGTGACTTTAAACATTTTTATTCAACTAAAGATAAAGATTTTACAGAATTTGTTAATACTATAATTGCATTATACAAGAAAAATGGTTTATTGGTTTATAATAAAAAAGGAGATTTGGCATTAGATTATAATAATACCAATTGGAAGAAAAAAATTCTGAAAACAATAGATCGTGCTGAGTTTATTCAGTCTTTTCATAAGAAAAATATTATATCAGCAATTCAAGATGTTAGAAATGATTGGCCTATTTTAAGAAAGAATGGTTCCGGTGTGGTTTATAATAAAAAATGGATAATTGATCCAATGTTTGACAGTGAAATCCTCTCTATTTTTGATTTATATATAAGATTTAGAAAGAACACCAAACTAGGTGATATAAAAAGTTTTTTCAAAAGATTGTTTAAAAAACTGAAAACCAAAAAGAAATCCAATAATATTTTAATAAATAAAATAACTGACTCACTTCCTTGCGATGTCTTTATATCTGAAGAGCATTTAAAAAATTGGGTTGTAAAAAAATTATATTCCGAGACTTTTCTTTTAGATAAAAAATATCAGACTAAAAAATATTTTATTTTAGGAATGGGTTTCCTTGATGGTAAGCAGATGTCGGCGTCAAAGGGGCATGCTATCTTGGCCAAAGACCTCATAGAGAAATATGGGCCGATTAAAACGAGATTAATTATTCTTTTAGGCGGAGGTCATCCTTCTAAGATGTATGAATATGATAAATCTTTACCTATCTATGCTGACAAATTATTAAATGGTTTTATCAAGCACCATAAATATCTTTTAAATATTATTAATAATAAAGTTTCTACTAAAAATGCAAAAAAAATAAATATTGATATTAGATTGATCCAAAATAATATTAAAGAAAATATTGAAAAAGGATATTATCGACAAGCCGTTATTGAACTTTTATCAATTTTGCCAAAAAAAATTCAAAAATCTCCCACAAAAAGGACTGCCAAACGTTTAATTACTATATATAAAGAATATAGTGATATTCTGTTGCCCGGCTTGCTGAATTATAACCTTAATAAAACTTGTAGAAAAACAAAGTTTTAAATTATGAAACAATATACTAGGAAAACAATAAAATATTATGAAAGTATTGCCGACAAATATGCAAAAAGCGATGCTGCTGTTGTCTTAACAGATAAAATTGATATATTTGCTAAATTATTGTCAGGAAAAAAGATTTTAGACGCTGCCTGCGGACCAGGACACGATACCGATTATTTGACAAAAAGGGGTTTTGATTGTTTAGGAATTGATCTATCAGAAAAGATGATTAATATTGCAAAACATAATTTTAAAGGCAAATATAAAATCATGGATTTTTTGAATTTAAAGTTTAGGAATAATTCTTTTGATGGGATATGGTGTTCCTCTATCTTAGTGCATGTTCAAAAAAAAGATCTTCCAAAACTACTCAAGAATTCCTGGAAAATACTTAAAAATAATGGCTTGGTTGGCATAATAACTGCTGCAAAACAAAAAAGAGTACCGGGCAATAGTGATACTAGAACATACGTTATGCATTCAAAAAAAGAATTAAAAGACTATTTAACAAACAATGGTTTTAACGTTTTGGTTTCAAAAATATTCTTCTATGGTGGCAGAAAACGCATTTTTATTATTGTAAAGAAAATATAAGAAAACGAGGTCAATATTTTTTCATTAAATAAAAGAAATATCAGAGTAGCAATTTCACCATTTTGCAATTTAAATTGTGCTTATTGTGATGGACCAAAAGGCAGAAAAAAAGGAAAGCCTGGGGCAATGGAAGATTTCAGAAAAAAACCGCTTGAGTATGGGATTATAAAAACCAATGCATTTCTAAAAATTATAAAATCCTTGCACACTGCAGGATTTTCCGGAATGACATTAACCGGAGGAGAACCTTTGCTAAATCCCGATTGGGATAAAATTGTTGAGAAATCCAAAAAAATAGGAATGTCTCGAATTGGCCTTACAACAAACGGGGTTCTATTAAGCGCATATTTAAAACGAAATAAACATCTTCCAAAAGGGCTAACCTTATTAACCATTAGCCTTGATAGTTTAGATCCTAAAAGATTCCAAAAGATTACGGGTCTAGATAAATTGAAAGACATTATAAAAGGTCTTAAGCTAGCTAAAAAAGATAATCCAAATTTAGTGATTCGTGCAAATAAGGTTGTTTTGAGAAGTGATTTAAAAAATCTTTTGGATTATATTAAATTATGTGAAAAAAATAAACTTGTTGATGAAATTAATTTACTAAATCTAATTCTAAAAAATGATGGAGATAAAAAGTTTTTTGAAAATGAATTCGTGTCTGCAAAAAATGTGCTAAAGTTTTTCTCTAGTCATGCAAAATATAAATTTTCAATTGACAAAAAATATGAATATAATGCCAAACTACCAGGTGGTTTAAAAATTTTTTTAAAAGACACAAACCTTACTTTAAGAAATAACAAATGTATCAATTGTCCAATCTACTGTCAGGAAGGATTCTTCACTGTTAGAATCGCGACTGACGGGAATATAACTACATGTCCTGATTATCATTCACAATTGTCATCAATAGACGGGGTCAAAGAAATAAAAAAAGGCACTTTAGACAATAAAATGCATAACCTAGTCTATACCTTAAAAAAAACTAAGTTAAAAAGAACTCTTGATAAATTCCTTAGCAAACACCATGTTATTCTTCCAAAAAACAAGAATTAAATCCGGATGATTTAAAAAATTTTATTTATATTTTTTATTTTTGCCTTTTTTCCAAATACCATTTTTTAAAACTGGTAAAAAAATATCACCTTTAATCGTTGTGACAATATTCTCTAACTCTTTACTATTAGGAACATGTTTTTGAAACTCAATTTTATTGATGTTTTGAATTATACACAATGGTTGCTTTTCATTAGCTTCACCCATTTCTAATAATGTGGAAGCACCCAAAGATTCTATAATATTTATTTTAGATAAAGATAATTTTCGGTCAAAAATATCTCCTTGATCTTTATAATCAAAAAGAGGTTTAAAACCACAATAACAAAGCGTTGTTCCAACGGACCCTTTTTTTAAAGGCAAGATTTTACTGTCAGTAATTATTATCCCAACTTTTTTAATTGAAAAATATTTTTTTACGAATTTCCAAATATTATTAGTTAGATTTTGCAAATCAGTTGGCAAAAGAATATATTTGCCATTAGCGTTACATTCATTTATCGCTGCATTAATAGTTAAATTATTATAATTATTAGTAATTATAATATCATTTTTTAATTTTGCGTCTTTTAAATAATAATCAGCTTCTTTTTTAATAAGTTTGATTTTTTCAAATGGAGTTGATTTTTTTTCAACAACTCTGCCTTGACAAATGCTTAATATTTTTGCCGAAATAGCTAAAACAGATTTCTCTGATAATTTTTTAATATTTTTTGAAATTATCTCAAAGAGATCATCGCCTTCGTTTACCAAATCAGTTTTTATAGGAGTTATTATCATTTTTAAATTTATTTATGTTTTTTTGGAATTTTTTGCCCGGGTAATTAAGGTTGATCCAAATGTTGGGAAAAACCTTGTAAGAATTTTTGAATACAATATTAATTCTTTGCCAAAAATATCCATTGATAAAACATTGGTTTTTAATACAATTTCTGAAAAGCCACATAAAAATAAAAGTTTTTTTAAAGAATCAAATGTAAAGTGACGAATATGTAAATAAAGATATGGATGAAGTGGAATAATTTGACGTGGCGTTTTCCCGAAAAGTAGTTTTAAGCGATCATCAAAACGAGCAAAATTAGGGGTAGTCAAAACTAAATATCCTCCAAGTTTTAGCACGCGACAAATTTCCTTCATAAACGACTTAGTGTCAAAAATATGTTCAATTATTTCACCAGCAAAAACAAAATCGAAATAACCATTTCTAAAAGGCAATGATTTATTAACATCAACATATTTTGTAATAATCCCGCGCTTTTTAGCAAGATGTAAAGGATTTTTTGCAGCATCAATACCATATACTTCAATACCAAGCTGGTTTTTAATTTTTTCTTCAATTATACCAGTGGAACAAGCTATACTTAGAAGTTTCTGGGGATGATTTGGTTTTTTCTTAGCCACGTCTTTTATTAACTGGATTGAAATTTCACCTCTCAATCTATGATCCTTATCAAAAAAATAACTAGGATCGCCTTTAGAGTCAAATTTATCTAAGTTTTCGGTTAGTAGATTTTTCACAAATTTACACGAGGTTATTTTATTTTTTTTAAATATTTAATCAATTTATTATCATAAGCACATGTATATAAGAAAGCTTTAGCCGCCAATTGATGTCTTAACCTATCTGTAATTTTATTTTTAACAATAGCCTGAGATACTCTTCCATAATCTTTTGGGTCAACAACAACCAATACATATTTATAATTTGTTGCGGCTGATCTTACCATTAATGGTCCACCCACATCGATATTTTTGATATTAAAATCAGCTGGTTTTTTGATCATTTTTTTAAAATCTACAAAATTACAAACTACAATATCTATACTTTTAATATCTAATTTTGCAACTTGATTTATGTGAATAGGACTTAAACGATCGAAAAGAATTCCGGCTTCTATGTGAAAACTAATAGTTTTAATGCAATCATTAAATGCTGTCGGATTTTTACTTATTTTTTCTGCAGATCTGTATGGAATTTTACTGATTCTCAATTTTTTGCCGGTTCCTTCAGTAGCAAATATTTTATATCCCTGAGTGGCTAAAACTCTCGCAAATTCGGAAATGCCTTTTTTATTATAGACGCTAATTAGAGCATTCTTATTTTTATTGTTCATGACTTTTTACTATTGTTTTATTTTAGCGATAATTTAAGTTGCTTATTAATTATTTATACACCAAAACAAGCCTAATTGCAATAGTAAATATCAAAAACCCGCTGAGTGAGTGAGAATTTTTGTCTTAAAATATTTGATTAGTTATTTACTCGTCTAAATATTCTCTTTTCCAAACCTGAGCTTCTGGACGAACTTGAGATCCGTCTTGTCTGGTATATAGACAATCGCAAGGGACATTTAAAACATAATCTCGATATTGTCTGGCTGGTTTACCTTTTTTAGCTTTTTCTGTTTTTACTTTTGGAATCGGCATTTCTTGTTCAGCCACAATTTCCTTATTACAAAAACCACAAGTATTTGTCATTTTAACAAGTTTTGTTTCAACTTTATGTTCCTGCTCTGTTTGATCTTGTTCTCTTGGTAATCTTTTGGCAATAACTGCCATGTCATGTTTGCCGTCTTCTGTATCCAACATTACTTGATCAATAGCATATCCTCTTTCAGTCAAAGATGCTTGAAGCTCTGGATCTTGTTGATATGCTAAAAACATAGCTTGAGTATCTGAAGATTGAAGATTTAAAGAATCTATCATAGATAGAATCATTTGCTTTTGATCATCAGGAACTTGTTCTGCTGCTTTTGCTAGATCAATATTACCAATTAGATATTCTTCGTCTGGATTATCTTGGAAGAGCATGTCGACCATTGCAAAAATATCTTCATCATAAAATTTCAAAACAGGAGCAATTTCTTGTGATCTTAATTCTTCTGGGATTGGTTCTGTAATGGTTTATTTTCTAACATATGGTTAAATTATATTTATTTAATTCTACCACTTTAAATTCAAAATCCAATATATTTTAATTTTTGGGATGATTTTTGGGCTTATTCTCATCAATCTTAAAAACTTCCCCACAATCTTTGCATTTGAAGATTGGTTTGGGGGAATTTTGTTGATTAGCAGAATATGTCAAACCTTCATCAACTATATTTTGACTTTTACACTTTGGACACTTAGGCATATATTTTTTAGTGTCCTTTTGTATTTTTATGATATTTTATTATATTATTTATATCAATATCAAAAATCGTCATTATTTTTGGCGATTTTGTCTTTTATGGCTCCCCATTCCTGTCTAGAACCTTTTGCCGTGTTCCTTAACCTCTTATACTATATTGTATCATTTTAGAAATTTTGAGGCAAAATGTAACAAATGAGACAGTATAAAAAGAAGTAGTAGTGTCTTCTTTATGATTAAATTGACTTTTTACGGTTTCTTCTTAGCGCAAAAACTCTTTCATTATATAAAAAGGCTTTTTTAAAATTTTTTAAACTGATCTTTACGGCACTGTGAGGTGGCAAACCTGAATCATGCAAAATAATATTGTTTTTTTGAATCTCTAAAATAATAACA
>CAYUUY010000006.1:0-21657 GCA_964448035.1 uncultured Candidatus Saccharibacteria bacterium | reverse complement strand
CAATCTTCAATTGTTTTGTCGCAAAATTGATACCAAAAAAAGTTGTAAATACTATGCGCGTATTTTCCAAAATCAAAATTTTCTAAATTTTTTTCAAGTTCTTTTGTAAGATTTTCTATTTCAGCCAAAACTTTTTTATCATTTTCGCTAAATTCAAAATTATTTTCTTTCAATTTTTTTGGATCTGCATTTTCTAATTGCATTAAAACAAAACGTGAGGCATTCCAAATTTTATTGGCAAATTTTTTACCAGCAATTATTGCATCTTCTGAAAAGCGAATATCTTGAATCCCTGTATTTTGATAAAGAAGTCCAAATCTGGTTGCGTCTGGTCCATATTTTTCAATCAAATCTAAAGCATCAATGCCAGTTCCTTTTGATTTACTCATAATTTTACCTTCTTTGTTTAAAATTGTTGGGTGAATATAAACTTTTTCAAAAGGAATTTTACCAATTAATTCAATCGAGGAAAAAATCATTCTAGCAACCCAAAGATAAAGAATATCTCTGGCAGTAGATAAAATTTGAGTTGGATAATAATATTCTAAATCTTTGGTTTTTTCTGGCCAGCCAAGTGTTGCAAAAGGCCAGAGCGCAGAAGAAAACCAAGTATCAAGAACATCTTCTGACTGAGTATAACCAGTAGGTGGGTTTTCGCCAACATAAATATCTTTTTCAGAAATATTTTCAAGCTCAAAAACCCAAATTCCATATTTTTCAATTCGTTCTTTAAATATTGATTTTGAAAGCCACCAATTTTTTAATTCTTTTTCATTAACGCCAGGATAATCTTGTTCGGCTTTGTAAATCTTGAAAAGTTTTTCGAAATTGTCAAAATGTTTGATCTTTTTAATTATTTTTTTAATCGATCCAGCCGTAGAAATTATTTGATCGGTTTTTTCATCAGCTAAAGAAAATTCAATTGTATCGCCGATATTAAAGTCGCCCCAATATTTTTCAGCATCTTTAGGCTTGCCAGCGCGAAGTTCAATTGTTTTACGATTATCTTTTAAAGGATTAAAAATATCTTCGCCATAAATTTTTAGATTCCATAATTTTGTTTTTTGATTTTTAATTTTTAATTTCGAATTACTAAAATAAACTGGCAATTGATGCCCCCACCAAAGCTGGCGGGAAATGCACCAATCTTCAATGTTTTCTAGCCAGTTTAAATAAACTTTTTTCCATCTTTTTGGTTCAAATTTAATTTTATCTTGTTTTACCGCATCAATTGCTGGTTGAGCCAGTTCTTTCATTTTTACAAACCATTGTTTTGAAGGAAGCGGTTCAATTGCTGTTCCGCAGCGTGAGCAAACAGAAAGATTGTTTTCGATTTCTTCTGTTTTTTCAAGTAAATTATTTTTTTCTAACCAATCTAAAATTTTTTCTCGTGCTTGTCTAATATTAAGCCCAACAAAATCAGCTCCAATATTTTTAGTAATTTTTCCATTTTCATCAATTACTTTAATTGATTCTAAATTGTTATTTTTACCAATTTTTTCATCAATCATTGAATGCGCTGGAGTGATGCCAACTGCGCCTGTGCCAAATTCTGGATCAACTGCTCTGTCAGCAACAATTTTTATTTTGCGTTTTATTCCTGCAAAATCAATTTCAAATTCTTGGCCAACAAATTTTTTATATTTTTTATCCTTTGGATTTATAGCAACTGCAACATCGCCAAGCTTAGTTTCTGGCCTGGTTGTGGCAATAGTAATTGGAAAATTTTTATCGTATTTAAAATAATAAATTTTTGTTTTTTGTGATTTATGTTCAACTTCAATATCTGAAATCGAGGTTTGGCAACGCGGACACCAGTTTACAACTCTAGCGCCTTGATAAATCCAACCTTTATTATAATAATGAATAAAAGCTTGATTAACTGCTTTTGAATAATTGTTATCTAATGTAAATCTATTTCTTTGCCAGTCACAAGAACAGCCAAGTAATTCAAGTTGAGACAAAATTCTTTTTTGATAATTTTCTTTCCATTTCCAAACTTCTTTTTCAAATTCGTCTCTACCCAGATCAGTTCTAAATTTTCCTTCTTTTGCCAATTTTTGTTCAACTTTATTCTGCGTTGCAATTCCAGCATGATCTGTCCCTGGTTGATAAAGCGCGTTTTTGCCTTTCATCCTTGAATATCGAATTAAAGTGTCAATAATTGTATTATTTAGTGCGTGCCCCATATGAAGCGAACCAGTTACATTTGGAGGCGGGATCATAATTGTAAAGGGTTTTTTGTTGTCTGGTTGAGAATGAAAAAATCCATTTTGTTTCCAAAACTTATAAATTTCTTTTTCTTTAGTGTTTGGTAAAAATTGTTTATCCATTTAATTACTTTTAATAATATCTTTTTTTAAGTTTTGATTCAATTTAATTGCTGCAGTTATTCCAATCATCGCTGCGTTATCTGTGCATAAATCAAAGCTCGGCACTTGAAATTTTGTTTGGACAAGATTTTTTCTAATTTCTTTTTGCAAAGCTTGACGCAATAATTTATTTGCAGCTACTCCGCCAGAAACAGAAATTGTTTTTGGTTGATATTTTTTAGCAGCTTTTATAGTTTTAAAAACTAAAGATTCAACAGCTGCGTTTTGAAACTCCCAAGCAAGCAAATTTTTAATTCTCTTAGTTAATTTTTTTGTTTTTTCTAAATCTTCAATTTTATAAAGAAGCGCAGTTTTAAGCCCGGAAAATGAAAAATTAAAATTATTAGAATTAATCATTGGTCTTGGCAAAGCAATCGTTTTTTGTTCTTTTCCATTTGGCGTTTTAATATTTTCAGTGATTTTTGAAATTGCAGGTCCGCCAGGGTAATCAAGACCTAAAATTTTTGCAGCTTTATCAAAAGACTCGCCAGCAGCATCATCTTGAGTTTCACCAATTATTTTAATTTTTTTAAAACTATTTGCTAGCATTAAACTTGTGTGGCCGCCAGAAACAATTAAAGAAATAATTGGAAAATCAATATTTTTAAATATCATTGTATTTTTTTCTGTAAAAGCAGCAAAAAAATGACCATCAATATGATTAATTTCAAGCAATGGTTTTTTTTCAGCCCAAGACAAAGATTTTGTAAAATAAATTCCTACAAGCAAAGAGCCAATTAGCCCTGGTTCTTTTGTTACTGCAAAATAATCAATTTTACCAAGTTTTAATTTGGCGTCTTTTAAGGCTTTTTGAACTACTTGTTTTATTTTTTCTAAATGCGCGCGCGAAGCTATTTCTGGCACAACTCCGCCATAAGATTTATGAATTTTTATTTGTGAAGAAACAACATTTGAAAGAATTTTTGCTGATTTGTTGTCAGAAAAAATAACTGCAGCTGCAGTTTCGTCGCAAGAAGTTTCTATTGATAAAATATATTTGCCTTTTTCCATAATTTGTATTTTACTACAAATGAGGCTAAAAATACAGAAAAAAATTTATTCTTAAACAAACAAATGATAAAATTAAATTAAGATGAAAATAATTGAATCAAAAAGTAAATCAAAATGGAATGATTTTGTTTCTCAAGCCGAGCTAGGTTCTTTTTTAGAATCTTGGGAGTGGGGAGAAATAGAACAATCAGAAGGACAAAAAATTTGGCGCTTGGCGCTTGTCAATGATTCTAATAAATATGTTGCTGTTTGTTTACTAATAAAACAAAATTTGCCGCTTGGGCTTTCCTATATATATAGTCCAATGGGACCAGTAATGGCTTTATCTAATTTGCAGCTTAAAGCTGGCAAGGTTTTAATGAAAAAAATTTTTGAAATTTCTGAACAAGAAAATGCAATTTTTTTACGATTTGAGCCAAAAGTAGAACCACACACAAAAATTCCTTATGGTTTTGTGTTAGGCCCACAAGTCCAGCCACGAAATACTCAAATTTTAAATTTAAGTTTAAGCCAAGAAGAATTGCTTAAACAAATGCATCCAAAAACTCGTTACAATATTCGGCTTTCAGAAAGAAAAGGAGTAAAAGTTCGAATCAGCGAAAAATCTGAAAAAGATTTTGAAAATTTTTATAAATTAATTCAAGCAACTTGCGATCGAGAAAAAATCAGCGCACATTCGAAAATTCATTATCAAAAAATTCTTGAAAAATTTGAAAATAATTCTGCCAAGCTTTATTTAGCTGAATACAATAATCAAGTTTTAGCAGTAGCATTAAATGTTTTTTATGGGAGAAAAGTTGTTTATTGTCACGGTGGTTCCTCTTCTGAAAACAGAAATCTAATGGCTCCTTATGCGCTTCAGTGGTATGCAATTTGTGATGCCAAAAATGCTGGGATGACAGAATATGATTTTGGAGGAATCGCGCCAGAAGATGCAAGCTTAAATCATTCTTGGCAAGGAATTACTCGATTCAAAAAAGGATTTGGCGGCAAAAGTGAACACTATCTTGGCTCAATTGATTTTCCTTATAAACAAGGATTGTATAAATTGTATCTTTTGAGAAGGAAAATTAAAGGGAGAATGTAAAAAAATTAAAATAATAAATTAAGGAGGTTTGATGAATAAAGGAGAAACAATCAGTCCGGAAAATTTTAACGATTTTGGGAATCAACCTAATCAAGACCAACACACTGATTTTAAAAATGAGCAAGAGCCAGAGACCATAACTCCTGGAAATGATTCAGCAGAAGTGGAAACCGATAAAGAAGAAACCCCATTATCCTATGATGAAATTTTTCAAAGATCTATAGAACAAGCAGGAGTCGAAAATCCTGTTAGTATGTTCAATTCAATCGTTTGGCGATTTCATGCTCAAGAAATTAGAGAAGGAAAAATTACTAAACAAGAAATGTTTCATGAAGCAGTTGTTGGCGGTTATTTAGCTCTGGAAGAAGGAGTAAACAATTTTCCAGATTTTTATAAAGCAACAGCTAATCATTGCGCGCGTTTTGCAAATGCACTTAGATCGCGTGGTACATATCCTGCGTCAGATTACGAAAATGAAAGTCTTGGAGCTAACGATGTGCTCGAAAGAGCAGCATATAAAATTAATCCAGAAAGTAATATTGACGAATTCTTAGAAGAATCTTGGCAACAATCGTTATTTACTACAGCACGTGAGTTTATACTGGCAAATGAAAAAAGAAAAGGACAAGGAGAACGCGATCTAGAGGTTTTTGTTAGGTATTTAACTGGACAAACTTCTGCAGAAATTGTAAATACTTGCAAATGGTTGAAATCTGCAGATTCAGTTGATCAGGCTATTGTTAGAATTATTGCTCATTTAAGAGAGTGTTTTGATGGAGCAATTGGAGATACAGTCGCAATCAGAGGTAAACATAAAGGTAGGGGCGGTCGAAAATTTGAACATCAAAGATCAGATTATTTTAAAAATTATTATCAAAACAATTTAGACAGATTAAGAGAAATTAACAGAGAGAGAATTAGGGCAAAAAGAGCAGTAGCCAAAGAGGCGAAAACAAATGATGAAAATAATCAGAATAACGCTAGTAATGAAAATGTATAATAAAAAAGAAAAAGACACCCGTGTTTAGATTTGGCTTAAAAGCCAACGAGTGTCTTGTGTAAAAGAGAGCAAACTGCTATTATTCTAAAAGTTTGCAATCTGGATAAGGGGCTGTTGGCTCGCGTCGAGCTGTCATCTTGTTAGCATCCAATATGAGATCAAAACGAAGCGGTCCAAAGCGTCCGCACTTCAAGCCTGAAGCGTCAAGAACCGCAAAAATGCAACAATCTGAACCGCGACCAATTCCACACTTTTCATCAGCAACAGCATTTTCAGGACCAAGAACTACAAGCTCGTCGGTGTAGGTTCCCGAGAAGGAATCAGTTCCGTCCCAAACAACTGGCGTTTCTTGGTCTGTGCAGCACCCCATGCAATCTGGACAAGTGGTTCCTGTTCTGCCAGTTTCTTTTTGCTGAACCCTCATTTGTGGCAAGATTCTCTCAGCCATCGGTTTTCTCCTCCTCTGAAGTCTCAGCAATTGCTGATTTGCAGTAAATAAATTACACTAATAAAAAGTAAAAAAATCAATCTTTTATGAAAAAAACAAAACTTGTTTTAATTGATTCTAATGCTTTGGTGCACCGCGCTTTTCACGCAATCCCAGGTCTTAAAAACAGTAAAGGCGAAATTCTAAATGCTGTTTATGGTTTTAGTTTGATCTTTTTGAATATGATCAAAGAATTAAAACCAACGCATATTATTGCGACTTTTGATATAAAAAAAGAAACTTTTCGGCATAAAAAATTAGAAAGTTATAAAGCAAAACGTCTTAAGCAACCTGATGAACTATATAATCAAATCCCAAAAATCAAAGAAGTTTTAGCGGCTTTTGAGGTGCCAATATTAGAAAAAGAAGGTTATGAGGCAGATGACATAATCGCGACTTTAGTCCAAAAATTTAAAAATCAAATTGATGAAATAATAATTGTAACAGGCGATCTTGACGCTCTTAGTTTAGCTAGCGAAAACGTAAAAATTTTTACTATGAAGCAAGGCTTAACAAAAACCGAGATTTATGATCAATCGCGAGTTTTTGAAAGATACGGGTTTAAGCCAGAAAATTTGAAAGAATATAAAGGTTTGCGAGGCGATGCTTCAGACAATATTCCTGGAGTTCGTGGCATTGGCGAAAAAACAGGCAAAGATTTAATTGCTAAATATCAAAATCTTGAAACTATTTATAAAAATTTAGATAAAATATCTCCTCGTATCAAAAAATTATTAAATGAACAAAAAGAACAAGCGTTTCTTTCTCGAGAAGTGGGCGAGCTTGATTCAAATGTTCCAATAAAAATTACTCTAGCTGAAGCAATTTTTGAAATTACAAACCGGCAAAAAATTGTTGATGTTTTTCAAGAATATGAATTTAAAAGTTTACTTTCCAAAATTCCTCAAAAAGAAATTAAAAATCATGATTTATTCTCTTCGTCGCAAGAGTCAGTTCCGAGTCACCAAAATAAATATAAATTAATTAAAACAGAAAAAGATTTTAAAGAATTAATTTTAAATTTAAATCAAGCAAAAGAAATTGCTTATGATGTTGAAACAAAAACTTTAGATATGGTTACTGGAGAATTAATTGGAGTTTCTTTTTGCTGGAAAGAAAATAAAGCTGCTTATTTGCCTTGGTCAATTTCAAAAAACCAATTTCAAGAAATTAAAAAAATTCTAGAGAATCCGAAAATTAAAAAAATTGGTCATAATTTAAAATACGATTGGGCAATAATGAAAAAAGAGGGAATTAATGTTAAGCCCTTGTATTTTGATACAATGATTGCTTCTTATTTATCAAACACCCAAACCCGGATTCATAATTTAGATCAAGTTGCTTTTGTTGAACTTGGGTACGAATCTCAAAGCATTGAAGAATTAATTGGTAAAGGAAAAGAGCAAATTAATTTAGATCAGGTAGAAATTGAAAAAGTTGGTCAATATTCAGCCGAAGATGCGGATATTTCATTTAAAATTTATAAAAAACTAGCGCCAAAAATTAAATCAGAAAATTTGAAAGAACTTTTTTATAATATTGAAATGCCACTTGTTAAAATTTTAGGACAAATGGAAATTTTGGGAATCAAACTAGACCAAAAATTTTTGAAAAATTTAAATTCTAAAATTACTAAAAAAATTAATTTATTAAAGTCAAAGATTCATCACATTGCGGGAAAAGATTTAAATATTAACTCCACTCAACAGTTGAGAAAAGTGTTATTTGAAAAATTACAAATTGATACTTCCGAAATTAAGCGAACAAAAACAGGATATTCGACAGCTGCTTCAGAGCTGGAAAAAATGAGAGGTAAACACAAAATAATTGATTTAATTTGTCAGTATCGAGAACTTACAAAATTAAAAAATACCTATCTTGATGCTTTACCAAAATTAATTAATCCTAAAACAAAAAGAATTCATACTAGTTTTAATCAAACAATTACTACTTCAGGTAGACTTTCTTCATCAGATCCTAATTTGCAAAACATTCCAATTAAAACTGATTTAGGCAATGAAATCCGCAAAGCATTTATTGCAGATAAAAATAGTTTAATTTTGTCAGCAGATTATTCGCAAATTGAACTTAGAATTGCTGCTCATTTTTCAAAAGACGAAAAAATGATTCAGGCTTTTAAAAATAATGAAGATATTCATTCAACTACAGCCTCGGAAATTTTTTCAAAATCAATTACAAAAATTACAAAAAAAGAAAGAAGAATTGCAAAAACTGTTAATTTTGGAATATTATATGGAATTAGCGCTTATGGTTTATCGCAGTCACTTAGAATTTCGCGGGAAGAAGCAAGTCAAATTATTGATATTTATTTTTTAAAATTTCCTAGAATCAAAACATATTGTGATTCAATTATTGAGCAAGCAAGAAACGATAATTATATTTCAACCTTATTTAATCACAAAAGATATTTGCCAGAAATTAATTCCGGAATGGTAAATATGAAAAACGCGGCGGAAAGAATGGCAATTAATCACCCAATTCAAGGCACGGCCTCAGAAATCGTAAAATTAGCAATGATAAAAATTGATCAAGAAAATTTAGCAAATTCTAAAGAATCAAAATTATTGCTTCAGGTTCATGATGAACTTGTTTTTGAAATTAAAAAAAATAAAATCAATGATTTAGCGCCAAAAATAAAAAAGGCAATGGAATCTTTTCAAAAATTTAAAGTTCCACTTGTTGTTGATTTAGAAATTGGTAAAAACTGGGGTAATTTAAAAAAAATAAAAACAAATGGTTAAAATATTAATTGGCACAAATCAATTTTTAATTGAACAAGCGCTTAAAAAACTAATTAAAAATAAAAACTATCACAAATTTTTTGTTAGTAATGGAAATAATTTGCATTTTTTTCAAATTAGACAGGCTTTTATTACTAACTCGCTGTTTGGAGAGGAAAATGATGTTGTTATTATTGACGATTTTCAAAAACTGAGCTTAGACGATTTGGAAAAATTATTTAAATTTGGGCAAAATTTGCCAAAACAAAAAACCTTGGTTCTGATTCAAAAAAATGCTGATAAAAGAAAATTAAAAAAATGGAAAAAATTTTCTATTTTTGAATATAACGAACTTGAAAATTATAAAATTCAACAATATATTCATCTTCAAATTAAAAATAATAATTTAAAATTGTCAAAAGAAGCAATTAATTATTTGTGCCAAGCTGTTGGCAATGATTTACATAAAATAAACCAAGAAGTTCAAAAACTTGTGGCATATCAAAAAAATAATCAAATAATTAACGAAAAAGAAATTATAAACCTAATAGCGCCAATAATAAATCCTTCAATTTTTAATTTAATTGACCAAATAGGAATGAAATCAAGTAAAAATGCTTTAAAAGAATTGAATAATCTTTTAGAAAATGGTGAATACCCGCTTTATGTTTTAACAATGATAATTTATGGTTTTAGAAATTTAGTTCTAATAAAAATACTTTGGCAAAAAGGATTTTCATCAAAACAAATAGTTTCTAAATTAAAAATTCATCCTTTTGTAGTAAATAAAAATATTAATTTAATTAACAAGTTTAGTTTGAGCGAGCTTTATGTTATATATCGTAAATTATTAAACGCCGAAATTGCCATAAAAACTGGAAAAAAAGATCCAAAGTTTGTGATTGAAATGCTTGTGAGTTTTTTATCAAGATAGTACTATAAAAATAGTAAAAGGAGGATAGATTAGAGAAATTATTACAGTAATCTGGGGTATATTTTTGATTTTTATGCCAGTTTTTTCATTTGCTCAAGACGAAAGCACAAATCTTGATTTTGGTTATATAAGAATTAAAGAAATTAAAATGATTGTTAGAGCAGAAACAAATGGTAATTTAGATATCAGTGAAACAGTTTTATTCGATACAAATATTAGTCAAGACACTTTTTTCAGCTGGCCGATTTTTTCTCAAAAAATAAATAATATAAAAGCATATAATAATCAAGCAGAAATTCCTTTAAGCTCAAATCAATTAATTAAAAAAGATGGAATTACCAATATTCAAAATCTTTATGTTAGTTTAAATAACAATCTTTGGAATTTTTCTTGGCAACAAAAAGCAGAAATTTCAACTGAAGGCGAATTTGACAAACTTAGATTTATCGCTTTAGATCAAACTGGAATAAATATTGAAAAATTAAATATTGAAATTTTTTTGCCAGAATCTTTTGCAAATCAATCGCATAGTAATTTTTATGCAATTCACGGGGTAGAAAATTTTTCAAATTACAAAAATAATAATATTTTTTTATTTGAAGCAAAAAATATCTCAACTTTTGCTAGCGTAATTGCAGAAATAAAAGCACCTTATAATAGTTTTGAAATTTCTAGTTTTCAAAGATTTTTTAACAAATTGGCTGAAATGGGAGTGAGTTTTTGGTTTGTGATTGCGATTTTATTACCACTAACAACTTTTTTAATTTTATTGATTATTATTTATCGAAAAAGAAAAATTGAAAATATAATTAACCATAATCAAATCAACCCAAATTTACCAGATGATTTAAGCGCTTCTGAAATTGGGGTCCTGTTTGACGAAAAAATTTCTGGTAATGAAATCGCAACAATTATTTTAGAGCTAGCTATTAAAGGTTATATTTATATTATTGAAGAAGAAAATGGCTATAAATTTGGCAAAAGAAAAAATCCATTCGATCTTAATGAAAATGAACAAATAGTTTTTAATGAGATTTTTAAAGGTCGTTTGTCAGGAAATTTGGACAATATTGAAGAAAAAGCTAAAGAAGAATTATATAGTGAATCAATTACTAAATTATGGCAGAACATTCACAATAAAATTGCTTTAAGCGGATGGTTTATCCAAAATCCTGCAATACAAGTAATGAAAATAAAAATTTTAGGTGTGTTTATGTTTATTTTTTCTTCATTTTTTTTCTTTATTACGCCAATTATTTTGCCAAATAATTTAATTATTTTTTTATTCTTTGGTACATCTTTGGCTTCACTTATTATTTTTAATCTTGCGAGTTCAATGCCAATGAGAACTTTAGAAGGCAAAAAAGAATTAGAAAAATGGTTAGGTTTTAGAAATTATTTAATTAAAATGCCTGAAAAAGCAAAGTATCAAGAAATTGAAAGCCAAATATTTTTAAAATATTTACCTTATGCAGTTAGTATGAATTGTGAAAGAATGTGGGCTGATAATTTTGCAAATGCGCCTTTTAGCGCGCCAGATTGGTATGTTTCGCTTGATAAAATTCAAAATTTACCGGAATTTACAACCAGGCTTTATCCAATGATCGATAATTTTTCAAATTTAATATCAACAATGAAAGATCCGGCGAGATCATAATTATGAATAATCAAACAATTAAAAATTGGGCACTTAGAATTTTCGAACTGGCGCGTGCTTTTATCTTGCTGGTAATGGTTTTTTATTTGTTTTATTTATTTATTTTAACAATCTTTTTTGTTTCTGGACCGAGCATGGAACCAAATTTTAAAGATAAAGAAATTTTATTAATTAACAAAGCTGCTTATTGGTTTAATGAACCTCAAAGAAAAGATGTAATTGTTTTCTTTTTCCCAGGAGAAAAAAAATCAAAATATATAAAAAGAATAATTGGTATGCCAGGCGAAACAATTGAATTAAAAGATAATGGTTTTTATTCTAATGGTAAAAAAATTTATGAACCATATATTCCTATAACTACAAAAACACTAGAAATTGTTAAAGGCAAAAATAAGTGGGTATTAGGAGCGGATGAATATTTTGTAGTTGGGGACAATCGTTCAAACTCAAATGATTCCCGGGTTTGGGGAGCTTTGCCAAAAAAAGAAATTATTGGTAAAGTGTGGCTTAGGCTTTTGCCTTTTTCTGAATTCGGCGAGATTTAGTTTTTTTAGAATCAATATTTTTCTTTAATGTTTTTTTATTATCTTTTTTTGCAATTGAATTTTCGCGAGCAACCATTTTAATTTTGTTTTCTTTGGCTTTTTTGGCAATTGCAGCTTTTAACCGAGAAGCTTTATTTTTATGAATAATATTTTTCTTAGCAACTTTGTCAATTAAACTATATGTTTTGCTAATAGCTTGACCAGCATTTTTATCTTTTTTTTCAATTAAAATTAAAGCTTCCTTAATAGTGTTTTTATACTTTTTTTTCAAAATAGTATTTTGAGCGCGGTTTTTTAAAGATTTTTTTAAAGATTTTTTAGATGATTTTAAAATAGGCATAAATGTTTTTTAATTTTATCTTGTTTATTGTAGCAATAATTTACTCTTGTGTCAATTTCTATTTTTTTATTGACTTAAAATTAATTATTATTTATAATGATTAAGCTATTAAAAAAGTATTTTTAATTTATATTTATGGAACAAAACCCAAAACAACTTGCGCTCGAGCTTTTAAAAACAAGCAAAAAAATATTATTGTTATGTTCTTCAAAAAATGCTGGTTCGCTTGGTTCAGTTTTGGCTTTAGGCCAAGTTTTAAAAAATTTAGGAAAAGAAATTACTATTTTTTGTTCTGAATCTCAAACTAATTCATATTCTTTTTTGCCTTATAGCGATCAGATAAAATCAAATCTTGACAATTTAAAAGATTTTGTAATTTCAATTGATACCAGTGAAACACAAATTGAAAAACTTGGCTATAATACTGAGCCGAATCAATTAAAAATCCACATTACCCCTAAAAAAGGTCTTTTGGATTCAAGCAAAATTAGTTTTGATACAAAATCTTTTCAATTTGACGCAATTGTTACCATTAATATTAAAAAATTAGACGAATTGGGATTTTTTTATGACCAAAACAATGAAATCTTTTTTAATTCGCCAGTGATTAATATTGATTCTCGCGACGGTAATAATTATTTTGGGAAAATTAATTTAATTGATACAAACGCCACTTCAACTTCAGAAATAATAGTTTCTATTGTTGAATCGTTGTCCGGAGAAAAAAGTTTATTAGATAAAGATATTGCTACAAATTTGCTCGCTGCGCTTATTGAAGATACTAAATCATTCCAAAGCGTAAACACCACTTCAAAAGCATTTAGTGTGGCTGCTCAACTTGTTGGCGCTGGCGCTGATAAACAAATGATTGTTCAAAATCTTTATCAGAAAAAAACACTTGCTGCGTTAAAACTATGGGGAAGATTATTAGCAGGAATTCGTGAATCAAAAGAATATAATATTGTTTGGTCAATAATCGCAGAAAGAGATTTAGAACAAACTGGTAGCAACCTGGAAGATTTAATGTCCATCTTACCAGATTATTTTATTTCTACTAGCCAGGCAGACGCTACTTTTTTACTTTGGGAAAAACAAGGAAAAATTATGGCTGAAATTAAAACTAACAATGGTTTTGACGCTAGCCAAATAGCAAGTCATTTTGGTGGTCAAGGAACGTTAAATAGCGCTTCTTTTAGTATTATTAGCTCTAGTATTGCTCAAGCAGAGAGAGATATTTTGAATAAAATCCAAGAACTAAAAACAACGAATTACAATTCAGTGGATAAATAATTTTAATAAATACTTGCGCTTCAAAGCTAATTGTGATATTATTTAAATAGAGATGAAATATACAAAAATGATTGAAAAATATCAAAGTCATAAAGATGACACTGGGTCCCCGGCAGTCCAGATTATTTTGCTTTCTAAGCAAATTGCTGATTTAAGTGGTCATTTAAAAAAACACGCAAAAGATAATAGCAGTCGAGTAGGACTTTTAAAAATGATTGGTAAAAGACGTCGATTGCTTGATTATTTGTCAAGAGAAAATAAAGAACTTTATCAAAAAATGATTCTTGATCTTGGTTTGCGCAAATAATTTGATTTTTTTTGAAAATTTAATATTATTAAATAAGAAAGTAAAAAGTAAGAGGATAAAGCCAATTGCATTTTTGCACTTAGCTTGATCTTCTTACTTGAACTACACCTTAATTTTATGAATAAATCAGTTGATACGGAAACTAAAAAATTTACAGCGCCTTTTGGCGATTCTGAGATTGAAATAGAAATTGGCAAACTTGCCAATCTCTCTTCGGCTTCTGTAACTGCTAAATGGGGAGAAACCGTAGTTTTGGCAACAGTTGTAGTATCAGAAAAACCTCAAGAAGGAGCAGAATTTTTTCCGCTTATGGTTGATTATGAAGAAAGATGGTATGCTTCTGGAAAAATTTCCGGATCGCGTTTTATTAAAAGAGAAGCTCGCCCTTCAGACGAGGCGGTTTTAGTTAGCCGTTTAATCGATCGCTCTGTTAGACCGCTTTTCCCAGATAATTATCGCAATGATATCCAAATAATTATTACAGTACTTTCAACTGATCTAGAGCACGATTCGGCAATTTTATCTGTAATTGCTGCTTCTTTAGCTTTAACTTTGTCGCCAGCGCCTTTTGAAGGACCAATTGGAATTAGCAGAGTGGGGTTAATTGATGATAAATTAATTTTTAATAAAAACAATTCTGAAATTGAAGAAAAATCAAAAATGGATTTAATAGTTTGCGGCACAAAAGATGCAGTTGTAATGATTGAAGCAGTTGCTAATGAGGTTTTAGAAGAACAGGCAGCAACAGCAATTAGCGAAGCACACCAAGAAATGCAATCAATTATTAAATTTCAAAATAATATTTATAAAGAATTAAAAGCAGAAAAACAAATTTTTGAAGATCCGATGAAAGAGCTTCAAGAAAAAGTCTCAAAATTTTTAGGTAAAAGTTTAGCAAAAACATTTATCGAATTAGATAAAGAAAGCCAAGAAGCAAAAATCGCTGAATTTAGAAAATCCTTATCAACAGAACTTGAAGGTTATTATAAACAAGCAGATATTGAAACGATTTTTGAAAAAGAAATAGGGAAACATATCCGCTGGTCAGTAATGGAAAAAGGGCTTCGTCCTGATGGTAGAAAATTAGATGAACTCAGACCAATTTCGGCTGAAGCAAATTTATTGCCACGGACTCATGGTTCAGGTCTTTTTACTCGTGGTGAAACTCAAGTAATGAGTATTGTTACTTTGGGCGCTCCAAGCAGAGAACAAGTTATTGAAACTATGGAAGAAGAAGCTACAAAAAGATATATGCATCATTATGTTTTTCCGCCTTTTTGCACTGGCGAAGTTAGACCAATGCGCTCAGTTTCTAGACGAGAAATTGGTCACGGAGCTTTAGCTGAAAAAGCTTTAGTGCCAATGCTCCCAGATAGAGATAGTTTTCCTTATACAATTCGCGTTGTTAGTGAAGTCCTTTCTTCTAATGGTTCTTCTTCAATGGCTTCAGTTTGCGGTAGCAGTTTAGCTTTGATGGATGCAGGGGTGCCAATTAAAAAACCGGTTGCTGGTGTATCAATTGGATTAATTTTAGAAACTCCAGAAAAATTTGCATTGCTCACAGATATTCAGGGGGTAGAAGATCACTCTGGCGATATGGATTTTAAAGTTGCTGGAACCAATGATGGTGTTACCGCAATTCAGCTAGATGTAAAAACTAAAAAGCTAACTCCGGAAATTTTAAAACAAGCTTTTGAAAAAGCAAAAAACGCAAGAATAAAAATACTTGAAATTATCAAAAACGCTATCAGCCAACCTAGAGAAAAATTATCAGAGTATGCTCCAAAAATTGAAACTATTAAAATTAAAAAAGATAAAATCAGAGAAGTTATTGGACCGGGCGGAAAAATTATCAATCAGATTATCGAGCTTTATAAAGTAACAATTGATATTGAGGAAGATGGAACTGCTTATATTACTGGCGAAAAAAAAGAAAGTGTTGATGCTGCAATTAAATATATTGAGAATTTAACAAAAGAAGCTAAAATTGGTGAAGAATATGAGGGCAAGATTGTTAGAATTTTAGATTTCGGAGCTTTTGTAGAAATTTTTCCTGGCCAAGACGGGATGGTTCATATTTCAAAATTAGCTGATCACAGAGTAGAAAAAGTAACTGATGTTGTTAAGCTTGGTGATATAGTAAAAGTTAAAGTTATCAATATTGACGAGCAAGGCAGAATCAATTTAAGTTTAAAAGAGATTAAAAATAAAAAATAATTTCGTTCTATTAAAATTACTTAAAAAATTTTAGGAGGTTTTTTTATGGACGCAGTAACTCTAACAAAGCCAAAAGCAAGCATTAAAAAAATGGATCAGATTTCCAGAAATGCTTTAAGAATTATTCCGCTCGGCGGATTAGGCGAGTATGGCAAAAATTTAATGGTTATTGAATATAACCAAGATATTATAATAATTGATGCAGGAATGATGTTTCCAAACGAAGAAATGCTTGGGATTGATTTTGTAATTCCTGATATTAGATATTTAGAAGAACGCAAAGATAAAATTCGTGGAATTATTATTACTCACGCGCATGAAGATCATATTGGTGCTTTGCCATATATTTTACAAAAAATAAATCCGCCAATTTGGACTACAAAATTAGCTGCAGGTATGATTGAAGTTAAAATGGAGGAGCATCGTAACACCAAAACCGATATTCGCTTAATTAAAGATAAAGATAAAATTAGGCTTGGTGTGTTTGGAATTGAATTTATTAAAGTTAATCATTCCATTCCAGACTGTGTGGCTTTAGCAATTTCAACGCCAGAGGGGATGATAATGCATTTTACGGATTTTAAATTTGATTTTACGCCTACAAATGAAGAACCGATTGATTTGCAAAGAATTGCTGAATTTGGCGTAAAAAATAATATTTTATTACTAATGTCAGATAGTACAAACGCTGAAGTTCCTGGATATACTGCTTCAGAAAAATTAGTTGGTGAAACTCTTGATAGAATTATAGCTGATTCTAAAGGTCGAGTTATTGTTACTTCTTTTGCTTCGCTTATGAATCGAATTCAGCATGTTTTTAATTCTGCGGTTAAGCACAATCGAAAAGTTGCGCTTTCTGGACGCAGTATGCTTAAAAATGTTGAAATTGCTAGAAAGCTTGGTTATTTACATATTCCTCAGAATACGTTAATTAGTATTAAAGAAGTTAAAAAAATACCTGACGAAAAAGTAATAATTTTAGCTACTGGCAGCCAAGGGGAAGAACGCGCCGCCCTTTCTTTGATGGCAGTTGGTAAACATTATGATATTGAAATTCAAGCTGGTGATACAATCATTATTTCCGCTTCTCTTATCCCAGGAAATGAAAGAAATATTTATAATACAATTGATAATTTATATAAACTTGGTGCTGAAGTTTTTTATGGTAAAAGCTCTGACATTTTAAATATTCATACTTCGGGTCATGCTTCTCAAGAAGAATTAAAAATGTTAATTAATTTAATTAAACCCCAATATTTTATTCCGATTCATGGCGAATATCGACAGCTTTTTGCTCACGCGCAATTGGCGAAAAATCTTGGAATTGAGCCTAATAATATTTTTATTATTGAGAATGGTCAACAAGTTGAATTTCGGGCTGGCGGTGGCAAAATTGCTAAAGGTCGAGTTCCAGCTGGCTATGTTTTAGTAGATGGTTTAGGCGTTGGTGATGTTGGTAATATTGTACTTCGTGATCGTCAAGCAATGGCAAAAGATGGAATTTTGGTTGCAATTATTACTGTTGATTCTAAAACTAAACAAATTCTTTCTAGCCCAGATATAATTTCTCGGGGGTTTATTTATATGAGAGAAAGAGAAGATTTAGTTAATCAAATAAGAGAGATTACCAAAAAATTTATTCAAAAAAATAGTGATAGAAATAGAGCTGATTGGTCAATTATAAAAAATATGCTCAGAGAAGAATTGTCAGAATTTTTATATCATAAAACAATGCGAAGGCCAATGGTTATTCCAGTTGTTATTGAACTATAGCCTATAAGTTGTGATAAACTGAAAGTATAAACAAAGGAGTGGTTTATTAAAAAAGGACCAGGAAGACCCAAAAAAAAGAAGCTCCAAAATATTTCTGAGCAAATGGCATTACCACCAGAAGTTTCTCAGGAAGTTTTTGCTTTAGCATTAGTTGTGATTGCAATAATTATTTTTTTAAGTTTGCTTGGATCAGCTGGTTCTTTTGGCAATACAATTTCTACCACTTTTAAATATTTATTTGGTTATGGAAGTTATTTAATTCCTTTTGGTTTAATCATCTTTGGAATAAATATTTTTAGGCAAAACGAAGAATTTCAGGTTAGAAATATTGCCTGGATTGGATTTTTAGCAACTATAATTGCTTTTAGCGCTTTTATCCATTTATTTGTTAACAAAATAATGGCTTATGAAATTGCTAAGCAAGGTTTAGGCGGTGGTGTAATTGGTTATAATATTTCAAATTGGTTTATTCATGTTCTTGATTTTTGGATTTCTTTAATTCTCTTTTTAGCTTTAATAATTGCAGGCGCTATAATTGGTTTTAATATTAAAATCACTCAAATCTATAATTGGTTAATGAGCTATATGGAAAAAGATGAAGATACGGGCGCTGAACCAAGAATGAACTTTTTCCAAAAATGGTTGCAAGCAAGAAAAGAAAAAGCGGAAAAAGAAAAAGAAGAAACCTCTGTGGCAACCGCGCCACAGGTTACCGACCAAAATTGGCAATTGCCTTCTATTGATTTACTTGAAGATAAAGTAACTCGTCCAAAATCAGGCGATATTAAAAAGAACATGGAAATTATTCAAAAAAGTTTGCAAAATTTTGGAATTGATGTAAAAATGGGTGAAGTTAATGTTGGTCCAACTGTTGCGCAATATACGTTGAAACCATCAACAGGAATCAAACTTAATCAAATTACAGCCCGAGCTAATGATTTAGCTTTAAATTTAGCAGCTCATCCAATTCGAATTGAAGCGCCAATTCCTGGTTTATCAGCAGTTGGTGTTGAGGTGCCAAATAAAGTTCCGGCAATTGTTCGTTTGCGCGAAATGCTTACATGTAATGAATACACAAAAATCAAGGACAAGCTTGGTTTTATGCTCGGAAGAGATGTTGCTGGCAAACCAATTTCTGTTGCGCTTGAATCAATGCCTCATTTGCTGATTGCTGGTAGTACAGGATCAGGAAAAAGTGTTTGCATTCATTCAATTGTTAGCAGTTTGCTTTATCGAAATTCACCTCAAGATCTAAGATTTTTATTTATTGATCCAAAACGGGTTGAACTAACTCAATATAATGGGATTCCACATCTTTTAACTCCAACAATCGTTGAAGTGGATAAAACTGTAAATGCTTTAAAATGGGCGGTTTCAGAAATGGAGCGTAGATATCAAACTTTATCCGAAGCTGGTAAAAAAGATCTTTTATCTTATAACCAATCAGCGTCTGAAAAAATGCCGTATTTAGTAATTATTATTGATGAATTAGCTGATTTAATGACTGTTGCTTCTCGAGAAGTTGAAGCAACAATTGTTAGATTAGCGCAAATGGCGCGAGCAGTTGGCATTCACTTAATTGTTGCTACTCAAAGACCTTCAGTTGATGTTATCACAGGCCTTATTAAGGCAAATATTACTTCCAGAATTGCTTTTGCAGTTGCTTCTCAAGCAGACTCAAGAACAATTCTTGACGCTTCAGGGTCGGAAAAATTATTAGGAAATGGTGATATGCTTTATTTAGCATCAGATGTTGGTAAACCAAAAAGAATTCAAGGCACTTATGTTTCAGAAAAGGAAGTTGTTTCAATTGTTAAGTTCTTGCAAGCGCAATCCAAAGCAGACTATAATGAAGAAATTGCTAATTATAAAAAGAAATCTTCTTTAGAAGAAAGAAGTGATTTGCCAGAAGATGATATGCTTGATGAGGCAATTGAAGTTGTTGTTAGAAATAAAAAAGCTTCAGCATCACTCCTCCAGCGCAGGTTAAGGGTAGGTTATGCTCGAGCAGCTCGGCTTCTAGATATTTTAGAAGAAAAAGGAATTATTGGTCCTCAAGAAGGATCAAAACCGCGAGACGTTTTAATAGATGAAAGCGGAACCTATGAGTTTGAAGAAAAATGAAATTTAAACAAAAAAGAATTCAAAGCGGACTTTCAGTTGGTCAAAGATTAAAAAGATCTAGGCTAAGAAAAAAAATTTCTCTTGAAGAAGTTGAAGCCAAAACTAAAATCCGTCTTAAATATTTAAAATTGATTGAACAAGATAGTTTTAATCAACTCCCTTCTCAAGTATATGTGAAGGGATTTTTGAAAACTTATGCTAGATTTTTGTCAATTGATGAAAATAATATCTTGGATCAATTTAAAAAAGAGAATTATGGAATCATTCAAGATTTTCCAGGCAAAATTGAAAAACAAAAAATAAATTTTAAGCGTTTTATTTTTCATCCTAAATTTTTAATATATGGATTTGTTGGGTTAGTTATTGTTGGTTTTCTTGGTTTTTTAGTGATGCAGATTATGGGATTTGTGTCGCCGCCAGAACTTACAATTTATCAGCCGAGCCAAACCGGGAATGTCAAAACTAATGAAATTATTTTTTCTGGTAAAACTGAACCAGGGGCTGAAGTTTATATTAACAATCAATTAATCGCAATTGACGCTGAAGGAAATTTTAAAGAAAAAGTTTTTTTAAAATATGGGACAAATTTAATTGAGCTAAAAGCTAAAAACAAGGCTGGTAGAGAAAATACCCAGGATTTTAATTTTTATTCAACCGCTTCTCAAACAATTGCTGGAGTTTTAAAGCAGCCTGAAAAAACTCAAAAAGGAATTAATCTAAAATTAAATATTGGTCCAAATTCGAGTTGGATTAAAATTATGGCTGATAATAAACTGGTTTATAAAGGGATTATGATTGCTAGCACTGAACAAATTTTTACAGCCAAAAAAGAAATTGTTTTATCAGTCGGAAACGCTGGCAGCACAAAAATTAATATCAACGGCAACAATATTGGAATTTTAGGAAAAGAAGGGGAAGTTAAAAACAATCTGCGATATATTTCACAATAAAAATATAATTAAAAAAGGAATTATTATGACATTAAGCCCAGATCAAGGCAGCGGCCCAAATGATTTTACCAATCAGCCAAATAGTACAGACGATACAGAAACTAACTCAACATCAGAAACTCCAGCTAATCCAGAACAAGAAAAAACAGAAGGCGAGAAGTATGTTGAAGAAAATTTTATTCCTCAGCCAGAATTATCTGAAGAGTTATCAAAAACTGTAATAGAAATTTGTGAACAAAAAGATATCGATCAAAATACAGCAGAACGAATATGGCAACTTGCTAGATCGGGTTTAGGTCCCTTGCTCTATCCGCCTAAAGCAAGTTGGCTCACTTATGCCCCATTAGTTAATAAGGCAATAAAAGAATTGGAACTATCAGAAGAACAATATCGTGAAGAAAAATACGAACAACTTAAAAGCGAAGTTGATAATTTCTTTGTTAATATGAAAATATCAATTACGACCACAGATAGATTTGTAATACCTGTCATTCCAGGTTATAAAAAAGATTTTTTAAAAAATATTGATTATGTTAAAAGTACTATTGCAAAATTTATAGATCATGCAGAAGATTACGCTGAAAAATGGCAAAAGGTGAGAGAAGCTTATCGTTTAGGTGCTGATGTCCTTTTAGAAAAAGATAAAGCTGAAGGAAACAAACTCTATGAGCATTTTAGACGCAATATGATGGAAAACAGTACAGGAGATATTAATGTAGACGTTGAAGAAGAAATTAAAATGGCTAGAAGATACCAAGAGTTAACTGGCTTTCCTTGGTGGGGTTGGTTTGTTAGCCCAGATCTTTTGTTCCTTTGCAAAGA
>CAYUUY010000005.1:2649-23109 GCA_964448035.1 uncultured Candidatus Saccharibacteria bacterium | reverse complement strand
CAAAAAACGAGGCTATTTGGGGAACGTCCCCAATTAAATTTCTTGATTTAAGATTTATTATTTTGTCATTCCCGATTTTGATCGGGAATCTGTACTTCTTGTCATCCCATACTCCACCGTACTACAGCTTGTCATTCCTGCCTGCCTGACGGTAGTCTGGCGAAAGCAGGAATCTATATAATAGATTTGTATTCTATTGGTATGGATTCCTGTTTTCACAGGAATGACATTTAATTATAGCTCTCTTTTTGTCTTCCAAACAAGCTCTAACAGTAATTTTTATGTTCGAGTGTTAACAAAAACTTTCAATAATTATAGTTCTCGTCGCCTTGTTCCTTAAACAGTAAGCTTTTATTTACTTACTAATATCTATTGGCTAATAGTTATTAATCTTATTTCTTTTCTTTTTCTGAATTATGAACACCAATAATTTTTTCAGCAACATTAGATGGTACTTGGGCATATTCATCAATTTCCATAACAAAACTAGCCCTGCCAGAAGTTAAACTTCGCAAACTGGTTGCGTAACCAAACATTTCAGCAAGTGGAACTTTTGCGTTTATAACTTTTAAATTTCCATTATCTATCATTTGCATAATTTGTCCGCGACGAGAATTAAGATCACCAGTAACATCACCCATAAATTGCTCTGGGGTAACAACTTCAACTTTCATAATTGGTTCAAGCAAAATTGGTCCAGCTTTTTTAACGCCGTCCTGAACTGCCATTGAACCTGCGATTTGAAAAGCTACTTCAGAAGAATCAACTTCATGATACGAACCATCATATAATACAACTTCAATATCAGTTACTGGATAACCAGCAATTACGCCTCGATTTAAAGCTTCAAGAATCCCTTTTTCTGCTGCTGGGATAAATTCTCTTGGAATTTTTCCACCAACAACTTTATCAACGAATTCAACACCTTGACCGCGTTCGCGCGGATTAACTTCAATAAGTACATGACCGTATTGACCCCGACCACCAGTTTGACGAATAAATTTTGATTCTGCTTTTTCTGGTTTAGTAATCGTTTCTCTATAAGCAACTCTTGGTTGACCAACATTTGCCTCAACACCAAATTCGCGCTTCATTCTATCTACTAAAACTTCTAAATGTAATTCTCCCATTCCAGCAATTAAAGTTTGCGCTGTTTCTTCATCAGAAGAAACCACAAAAGTTGGATCTTCTTCTGCCAATCTTTTTAAAGCTTCACCAAGCTTATCTTGGTCTGCTTTGGTTTTTGGTTCAATTGCGATGGAAATAACTGGCTCTGGAAAATCAATTGATTCAAGCAGCAATGGATTTTTTTCATCGCACAGAGTATTGCCTGTTACTGTATTTGAAAGTCCGACTGCAGCGCCAATTTCACCAGCATAAATTTCTTTTACATCTTCTCGTGAATTCGCGTGCATTCTTAAAATTCGACCAATTCTTTCTTTTTTATTTGTTGATGAATTATAAATATATGACCCTGCTTCTAATTTTCCAGAATAAACTCTAAAAAAACAAAGTTTTCCAACATAAGGATCAACTGCGATTTTAAAAGCCAAGGCTGCAAAAGGCTCATTATCAGAAGGCTTACGAATAATTTCCTTTTCTTCGTCTTTTGTATCATGTCCTTTAACTTCGCCAACATCAAGTGGCGATGGCAAATAAGCAGTTACTGCATCAAGCATTTTTTGAACGCCAATATTTTTTAGTGCTGATCCAACCAAAACCGGGTTTATTTTATTAGCGATTGTTGCTTTTCGAAGCGCTTTTTGCAAATCTTCATTGGCAATTTCTTCACCGCCTAAATATTTTTCAAGCAGCTCATCATCTGTTTCTACAATTTTTTCAATCATTTTGTCACGCCATTCATTTGCTTTTTCTTTCATGTCTTCTGGAATTTCTTGCTCTTCTAGCGTTTCCCCAAGTTTACCACCAAATTTGTAGGCCTTCATTTTAAATAAGTCAATCAAGCCTTCAAAAGTATCTTCAGCGCCAATTGGGAGCTGAATTGCAACTGCTTTAGCTTCAAGCCGGCTAATAAGCGAATCAAATGATTTATAAAAATCAGCACCAAGCTTATCCATTTTATTTATAAAGCACATTCTTGGAACTTTAAATTTTTCTGCTTGACGCCAAACAGTTTCAGATTGCGGCTCTACTCCAGCCATTCCGTCAAAAACAACAACAGCGCCATCAAGCACACGTAAAGATCTTTGAACTTCTACTGTAAAATCAATATGACCAGGAGTATCAATAATATTGATCATTGCTTTTTGGTTTTTTTCTATCCAATCTGGAAGTGGCCAAAAACAAGTTGTTGCCGCAGCTGTAATTGTAATTCCACGCTCTTGTTCTTGTTCCATCCAATCCATATCTGCTTGACCTTCGTGAGTTTCGCCAATTTTATGTTTTTTACCTGTATAATATAAAATCCGCTCAGAAACAGTTGTTTTTCCAGCATCAATATGAGCAATGATTCCAATATTTCTTAAATTTTCAATTTTATATTCTCTCATTTTAATTCCTTTTTTTCACGACTTTGTTCTTTTACTTCTTCTTTAATTTTGCCGTTTTTTCTACCAATTATTAAATAAATTATTTGCCCAATTGTACCAGCAAATAAAATTACAACAATCCAAACAATCTGTTCTGTTGGCTCATTAAATTCTCGACGCAAACAATCAACAAGCGCCCAAACAAAAATAAAAATCAAACCAGCGCTAATTAAAAGTAAAACCGAAACAACAATTATCATAAGAAACATTTCCCTCCTTACATTCTGGCAAAATGAGCAAATGCTCGGTTAGCTTCTGCCATTTTATGAGTATCTTCTCTGCGTTTAATAGCTGCGCCTTGGTTTTGATAAGCGTCAAAAAGTTCGGTAGATAATCTTTGCCACATTGGCGCGCCTTTTCTTTTTTTTGAAAATTCAATAATCCAGCGCATTGCAAGTGTTTCTTTTCTTTTTTCAGAAACTTCAATTGGCACCTGATAATTAGCTCCGCCGATTCTTCGAGAACGAACTTCAAGAATTGGCGCAATATTGTCAAAAGCCCTTGCAAGCGCGCTTGGCGCTGGAGTTTTAGTTTTCTTTTCTAAATCTTCCAAAGCTTGATAAACAATTTTTTGAGCAATACTTTTTTTGCCTCGTTCCATAATATAATTAATCAGCTTTGCGATTTGGGCTGATTTGTATTTTGGATCTATTTGAGTATTTCTTTTTTTTGATATAACACGCGACATTTAACCTCTATTTCTTTTTGGCGCCATAACGGCTACGAGCTTGTTTTCTATCTGCAACTCCAGCTGTATCAAGTTTACCGCGGACAACGCGATACCTAACACCTGGTAAATCCTTTGCTCGACCACCGCGAAGAAGAACAATTGAATGTTCTTGCAAATTATGACCAATTCCTGGAATATAAGCAGTTACTTCTGCCCCATTTGCAAGTCGCACACGAGCTACTTTTCGAAGCGCAGAGTTTGGTTTTTTTGGTGTAACAGTCATTACTTTTAAACAAATTCCTCTTCTTTGCGGAGAGCCTTTTTTTAAATAATTTACTTTTCTTTTTAAAGTATTCAAATTTCTGTGCAAAGCAGGCACCTTAGTTTTCTTTTGAGTTGTTTTTCGTCCTTTGCGGACTAATTGATTAATAGTTGGCATAACACAATAAATTATACTTTAATTTTTTGATTGAATCAAGGTTTATTCATCGTCAACATTTTTTAAAGCCATTTCTTCAGCTTTAGCGATTAAATCTTGTTGGCGTTTTTTTGCTTTTTTTGCTAAATATTTTTGCATTTTTTTGCTAGCGCGACTACCTTCATAACTAGTTCCTGCTGGAATTGTTCTACCAATGATAACGTTTTCTTTTAAGCCTTTTAACTTATCAATTTTTCCAGCAGTCGCAGCTTTTATCAAAACACTAGTTGTTTCTTGGAACGAAGCAGCAGACAAAAAGCTTTCTGTGTTAATAGCAACAGTAGAAATTCCAAGTAAAATTTCTTCGTATTTAATTTCTTGTTTTTTGTCTTTTTTCAAAGACGCATTTTCTTCTTCAATTATAATTTTAGAAACAATTTCTCCAGGTAAAAACCGACTTTCTCCAGGATGAAGTATGCGAACTTTGCTAAACATTTGTTTAATAATTAACTCAATATGTTTTTCATTGATTGTCTGACCTTGTGAAGCATAAATATTTAAAACCTCGCGCAAAATATATTTTTGAACTTTTTCTCTACCAAGCAATCTCAAAGCCTCATTAAGATTCCAATGACCTTCAGTAAGCTGAGTGCCAGAAACGATTTCGTCACCATTTTCTACTTTAATATTTATGTTTTCAGAAACTTGATATTCGCGCGAAACAAATTCATTAGCTGTTAAAATTACTTTATCATTTTCAAGAATAACTGCGCCGTCAAAAATTGCTCTTCTGGAACGACCTTTTTCTGAGGTTAAAATCACCTGACGTTTTTTTACATTTTCACCATTTTTAACAGCAACTTGATAGCCTTTGCTAATTTGGTATTCTTCTGTTTTTTTCTTTTTAGAAATTACGCTAATTGTTGTAACTCCTTTGTTTTGGCTAATTGAAACTCGACCATCAATATCACATATAATTGCCGGTGTTTTCGGAGCTCTGGCTTCAAAAATTTCTTCAATTCGAGGTAAGCCTTGCGTAATATCAGTACCAGCAATCCCACCAAGATGAAAAGTTCTCATTGTAAGCTGTGTTCCTGGCTCACCAATAGCTTGAGCCGCAATAATTCCAACAGAAGTTCCCAAATCAACATCTTCGCCTCGACCAAGATCTAAACCATAGCATTTTTTACAAACGCCTCGCTGATTTTCACAAGTCATTACAGAATAAACTGCCAATGTTTCAATTCCAGCTTGCTCTATTTTTTCAGCTGCTTCTTTATTAATAATATTGTCTTTTTTAACTATGATTTCATTGTTTTTTGGATCTTTGATTATTTCTGCAACAGTTCTGCCTTCAATTCTTTTTGCAAATGGAACATTCAAATATTCTGAATCCTTACTCTTAATAAAAATATGTTTTTTAGTGCCACAGTCTACGTTGTTAACAACAACATCTTGAGCAACATCGACTAATCTTCTAGTTAAATATCCAGAGTCAGAAGTTCGGAGCGCTGTATCAGCTCGACCTTTTCGAGCGCCATGAGAGGAAATAAAGTATTCGAATTCCGAAAGACCTTCTTTATAGTTTGACTCAACTGGAAGTTCAATAATTTTTCCAGCTGGGTTAGCAACCAAGCCTTTCATGCCAGCAATCTGAGTAAGCTGACTGATTGTACCTCGAGCGCCAGATGTAACCATTTCAAAAATCGGATTATCTTTTGTAAAAGTTTTAAGCATTGATTCTTCAATCTGCGATTTACATTTTTCCCACAAATCAACAACTTTTAAATATCTTTCATTGTCTGAGATCAAACCTTGCTGATATTGCTGATAAATTTTTGCAAGTTCTTCGTTTGTTTGTTTAAGCAATTCTTTTTTATTAGCTGGGATTTTAATATCTTCAGCCGCAAAAGTAAGACCAGATTTCATACCCCAGTAAAAACCTAGATCTTTTAATGCATCAATTAAAGTAGCGCTATCCTCATTTTTATGAGACAAAATATATTCTGAAACAAGTTTTTTTAATTCTTTGTTATTAATTTCTTTATTAATAAAATCTTCATCACCAGGAATTTCTTGATTAAGAAGTATCCGACCAACACTTGTTTCGATTTTTTGATTATTTATAATAACAATAATTTTATCTTTAATGTGAATTGTATTTTCGTTCCAAGCTCTAAGCGCTTGCTCTTTAGAAGCAAAATATTTTTTAGGTTTTACATTTTCTTCGTCATCAATTTTTGTTAAATAATACAAGCCAATAACAACATCTTTTGTTGGTGTAACAATTGGATCGCCTGAAGCTGGTTTACGTAAGTTAGTAATTGATTGCATCATTTCTTTACTTTCATAAAGAGCTTGCTCAGATAAAGGAAGATAAACTGCCATTTGGTCGCCGTCAAAGTCTGCATTATAAGCAGCGCAAACAAATGGATGAATTTCAATAGATTTACCTTCAATAAGTTTTGGTTTAAAAGCCTGAATACCCAAACGGTGAAGGGTTGGAGCACGGTTTAGTAATACATAACTTTTTTTAATAATTCGTTCTAAAATATCCCAAATTTCTGGCGCGTTTGTTTCAATCAATCTGGTTGCATTTTTAACATTATGCGCATAACCGCCAGAAATAAGTTTAGAAATTACAAAAGGTTTAAAAAGCTCAAGCGCCATTGCTTTTGGCAAACCGCATTCATTAAGTTTTAAATCTGGACCAACAACAATAACGCTTCGGCCAGAGTAATCAACTCTTTTTCCAAGTAAATTTTGTCTAAATCGACCTTGTTTTCCTTTGAGCATATCTGAAAGTGATTTTAACTGTCTTCGACCAGCAGTAGTAGTGACTGCTTTTTCTTTTTTAGCGCTGTTATCTATTAAAGCGTCAACTGCTTCTTGAAGCATTCTTTTTTCATTTCGGCAAATAACTTCTGGCGCGCCAGAATCAAGAAGTCTTTTCAAACGATTGTTTCTATTTATAACGCGACGATATAAATCATTCAAATCACTAGCTGCAAATCTTCCACCATCAAGTTGAACCATTGGTCTTAAATCAGGAGGAAGCACTGGCAAATTTTCAAGCACCATCCATTCTGGTTTAATTTTAGCTTTGATCAAATTTTTTAAGAATTGCAATCTGCGAACTGTTTTTTTACTATCTTGCGCACCCGCAGCTTTAGCTTCTTCTTGAATTTTTTCAATTTCATTTTTTAAATTAATTTGTTTTAATAACTCATAAATCGCTTCAGCTCCAATACCAACTTTTGCAATTTGCCCATATTTCATTGAAAGCTCAACATATTTTGATTCAGAAATAACTGTATTTGGTTTTAAAGCATTAAGTTCATTTTTTGCCATTTGATATTCTAATGAAACATCAAGATCTTTTTTGTCTTTTTCTTCAGGATCATTAAGCTTTCCTTTAGCTTTGGCGTACTCTTTTTCTAAAGTTTCAAAAGCTTGTTTTTTCAAATCTTCATCAACGTCAAGCACTATATAACTACCAAAATAAACTACTCTTTCAAGCTCTCTGGACGTTAAACCTAAAACAAGACCGATTGGCGAAGGGTTGCCTCTAAAATACCAAATATGACATGTTGGAACCGCTAATTTAATATGCCCCATTCTTTCACGACGAACGCTAGAACGAGTAACTTCAACTCCGCATTTATCACAAATAACACCTTTATAACGAATTTTTTTATATTTGCCACAATAACATTCATAATCTTTTACAGGGCCGAAAATTCGCTCATCAAACAAACCATCTTTTTCTGGTTTTTGAGTACGATAATTGATTGTTTCAGGTTTAGTTATTTCACCAAAAGATTGTTTTTCAATATCTTCAGGAGAAGAAACAGAAATTCTGATTGAATCAAATTCGTCCATATGTTGTTTTTGATTAAAATTTTCGTCTATCATTATAGCTCCTTGTCTTTGGATTGTTTTATAACTTGTTTGCCTTTAAGTAAATCAAGAGAAAGTCCAAGAGCCTGCAATTCACGCACCAAAACATTAAATGACTCTGGAGTTGAAATCCTAGAAATTGGCTCGCCTTTTAAAATTGCTTCATAAGCTTTACTTCTGCCAATCACATCATCTGATTTAATTGTAAGCATTTCTTGAAGCGAATAAGCAGCTCCGTAAGCTTCAAGCGCCCAAACTTCCATTTCCCCAAATCTTTGACCTCCAAATTGAGCTTTACCACCAAGCGGTTGTTGTGTAACCATTGAATATGGGCCAATAGAACGAGCGTGTGCTTTATCATCTACTAAATGAACGAGTTTCAAAATATAAAGAGGCCCAACTGTTACTTTTTCGTCGAGCGGCTCACCAGTCATTCCATCATAAACAGTCATTTTCCCGTCTGGGCTATACCCATTTTGCTCAAGCAAATTCTTAATTTCATCAAACCTAGCTGATTCAAAAGTTGGTAAAGCATATTTTTCTTCATTTTTCTGAGCAACCAAAGCTAAATGAGTTTCTAAAATTTGACCAATATTCATACGACCAACAACACCCAACGGGTTTAAAATAATATCAACTGGAGTGCCATCTTCTAAATAAGGCATATCTTCAACTGGCAAAACTTTAGCAATTACACCTTTGTTACCGTGACGACCAGAAAGTTTATCACCAATTGAAATTTTTCTAAGCTGAGCAACAGAAACTTCAATTTGCTGGAAAACCCCAGCTGGAAGCTCTGCGCCTTTGTCTTTAGAAAAAACTTTAACATCAACAACTTTTCCTTGAACTCCATGAGGCAAACGAAGTGAAGTGTCGCGAACATCTTTTGCTTTTTCGCCAAAAATTGCGCGCAGTAATCTTTCTTCAGCAGAAAGCTCTGCCTCGCCTTTTGGCGTAATTTTACCAACTAAAATATCACTGTCATCAACTTCAGCACCAATACGAACAATTCCGTCTTCGTCTAAATTTTTTAAAGCTTCTTCGCCAACATTTGGAATATCTCGAGTAACAACTTCTGGTCCAAGCTTTGTTTCTCGAACTTCGGTTGTATAATTTTGAATATGGATTGAAGTTAAAATATGCTCTTTAGCTAATCTTTCAGAAATAATTATCGCATCTTCATAGTTAGCTCCACGCCATTGCATAAATGCGGCTAAAACATTTTTTCCTAAAGCTAATTCACCTTTATCTGTAGCCATTGAGTCTGCAATTGGCTGCCCGTTTTGGACTTTTTCGCCTTTTTTAACAATCGGAATTTGATGAAAACACGTCATCTGGTTAGTTCTTACAAAATTAGCTAATCGATATGTTCTTTTAAATCCGTCTGCTTCCCGAATTGTAATTTGATTTGAATCAGCCTCTACTACTTTTCCAGCTTTTTCCGCAAGCAATAATTGACCGGAATCGCGAGCTGTTGCGTATTCCATACCAGTGCCAATATAAGGAGAATCAGCCTTAACAAGCGGAACAGCTTGTTTTTGCATATTTGAACCCATCATTGCTCGAGCTGCATCAGTATTTTCCAAAAAAGGAATTAGAGCCGAAGAAACAGAAACAATTTGTTGCGGAGAAACATCAATAAATTCAACTTCGTCTGTAGAAACAATTTCTGGTTCGCCTGCTTTTCTAGCAATAATATTTGAATTTACAAAGTAGTTATCTTTAATTTTAACTGAGGCTGGAGCAATAACATGTTTTTGCTCATCACCAGCGTCAAGGTAAACAATTTCAGAACTAACATAAGATTTTATTTTTATTTTTTCAATTTTGGCAGCTTTTGCTTTTGCTATTTCTGACTTAGTAAGCTTTGTTCCAGCTGGGATAATAACTGTTTTTCCTTGCAAGATATCTGATGCAACAATTTTGTCAATTAATTTTGGATCTGAAATTTTAAGTGAATTAATTACTCTATAATAAGGGCTTTCAATAAAACCAAATTCATTAATTCTTGCATAGCTGGCTAGATAAGAAACCAAACCAACATTCGGACCTTCTGGAGTTTCAATTGGACAAATTCTACCGTAGTGCGATGTGTGAACATCACGAACTTCAAAACTGGCGCGATCGCGAACAATTCCACCTGGGCCAGTTGCTGCCAAAGTTCTTTTGTGTTCAAGTTCAGCAAGCGGGTTTGTTTGGTTCATAAACTGAGAAAGCGGAGAAGAAGCAAAAAACTCTTGAAGAACTGCTACTATTGGCCGAGCATTAACTAACATTGCTGGAGTAACGCTAATTGGATCTGCAATTGACATTCTGTCTTTAATTGTTCTTTCCATTCTTAAAAGACCAACTCTAACTCGACCTTGAATAAGTTCGCCAACTGAACGAACTCTTCTATTCCCAAGATGATCAATATCATCAGCTTTTGAACCCGGAGTAGCATTTAAACGCACGACTTCACGGATAATTGCTGCCACATCTTCTTTTCGTAAAATTCTATTTTCTGGCTTATTAGCAATATCTAAATTTAAACGTTGATTAATTTTATAACGACCAACCCGAGAAAGATCGTAACGCTTTAAATCAAAAAACATTGAGTCAAAAAGCGATTTTGCGTTTTCATAAGTTGCCATTTCACCTGGACGCATTCTGTGGTATGTTTCAATAACTCCAGATTCATGATCTTTGGAAGGATCTTTAGCAATTGTAGATTTAAAATAATTGTGATCTGGATCATCATCAACTGATTCAAAAATTTCTTTAAGTTCTGCATCAGTGTTATAACCCATTGCTCGAAGAAAAGTAGTAATTGGAAGTTTTCTTTTGCGATCGATTTTAACACTGATAACATCTTTTTGATTAGTTTCGATTTCAAGCCACGCGCCTCTGGAAGGAATAATTTTTGCGCCAAAAGTAGTTCGACCTTTGTTTTCTTCAGAAGTAAATAGAACACCAAAGCTACGAATAATTTGGTTAACAACAACTCTTTCAATCCCGTTTACAACAAATGTGCCACGATTTGTCATCATTGGAAAATCGCCCAAGAAAATTTCTTGTTCTCGAATTTCACCAGTATCTTTAACAAGCAGGCTTAATTTAACTTTAAGCGGAGCTTTGTAAGTTAAATTATTTTCAAGCGCAAATTTTTCGTCATATTTTGATTCAGCAAAATGATAATCAACAAAAGAAAGCTCATATTTTTCTCCAGTAAAATCAGTCACTGGCGAAATTTCTTCAAATAATTCTTTTAGTCCTTCAGTTAAAAACCATTTGTAAGAATTGAGCTGAAGTTCAATTAAATTTGGGATTTCAATTTTTTTTGATCTTGGCTTAAGAAATTTTCTGGTTGCGTTTGTCACAAAACTCCTTTTAGCAAATTCTGGAAAAATTAACACAAAAAGCCGCCAGTTTAAACTGGCTGAATGTGCTTTTAATTAGCGCGAGCGATTTTCCCAGGCACTAGCTAACCCTCTATATATTAAATATTTACAAACTTCTTTTTCCCTCCTGGTCGAAATCTACTGATTCAAGAACAAAATATATGGCGATGCTGGATAGCGAATAACACTGAAAAACTGACACTAGAATTAATACTGAAATTGGTTTTAAAATTGAATATCTGGAATTTCGATTTTTTTGTACAAAGAACTAAAGAACACAAAACAAAGAAAATATTAGAATTATCTAACACTTATTTTGTGCCTTATAAAACCATAATAGCAAAGAAAAAATATAATGTCAAGAGATTAAATTGAAAATTAAAAAGTAAAAATAATTATGATAAATAAAAAATATCATTGCGAGGAGCGAAGCGACGCGGCAATCTTCCAGATTATCATCCCGCACTTGTTTACAATCCATAGCTTTATACAAAGAATAAATGTGGAATTTATATACCTTTTTGCCATTCCGCACTTGATGCGGAATCTATATAATAGAGACAATAATTAACTATTTGTATAGACTCCATGTCGTAGCGCGGAATGACAGAGAAGGTACAAGGGTAAAAGATGATAAGAAATTAAGATTGTCACATCTTTCTGCCCAGAAAACAAACTTCTCGAAATGACATTTAGAAAGAATCTGCTGGCTACTGTGTAATTCTGTTGTTCGAGCTTAAACGAGAACTATAAAAAATTTAGATGTTTAATAGTTCTCGTCGCTTTGCTCCTCGAACAGTAATATACTTATCTTATAGCTTTTATCTACTAGTTATTTAATTATTGTTCGAATGAAAAGAGAACTACTTTTTGTAATTTTTATAAAAACAAAAATCTATATAATTAATATTATTAATTTGTTATTAATATAGATTCCTACCTTCGTCCGGCTGTTGTCAGACAGGCAGAAATAACAGCTTTTAACACAATTTATGTTTCTGGGATTTTAATTATCAACCAAGGCTATTTGCCGCTAAAAAGAAAAAACCTTCCGGCGGTTAAGGGGTTACCCTTATGTTGCAAGAAGGTGTCATTTTTTCTTGAATAAGTTATGAATAGATATACTATTAGATCAATTATTAAGCCGATTAAATTCCTGAAATATAGCCCGCGCTAATGCTTTTGGAAAAAATCCGCTGATTCTCAAGCCTCGTGTTTCATCGTTTTGGTCAAACTGATTGACCATATATTCATGCAGAGCTTTAACAACGCGATTAGGCTCAATAGCCATCGCGAGATCTAAAATGGGGGCAATAAGAATTTCTGCTTGACAGATTTTTACTGCTGGAAATCTTTCAATCTGTGTAGAGTCTGCAATAAGAAACGGTGAAAATAGCAAATTCCCATTGCGAAAGAAACCAAGACGAAGACTTATTCCACAATTACTCTGAAACTTAAAGATCAGAATCTCGAGTGGAAAAGCTGGCTCTTGGCCAGGAACAACTTCAATCTCTGGATTATCTGGATTTTCCATGCTGGCTTCCTCCTTGCTGTTTAGCGGATTTTGGATACTTATAATCCCAACTATTTTGGCTACTAATTTGAATTTACAAATGATATAGCAAATTAGATACGTCTCAACTTTGCAACGGAACCCCGCAAGCCCTGTGGTAGCGCTCAAGAACCAAATTATAGATTTCTTCCATCGGCGGCTCGCCTATAATTCGCTTATAACGGTCTAGCTGATTATAACAAGAAATATACGCTGAAATGTACGCGAAAAGGCTGATTATTCGTTCGCGTTCTTCTGATGATAAATCTTTTTCATCAACTAGATAATTCTGATAATCCAGCGTTGCTTTGAGCGTGTGAATATCATCTATTGAAACAGGACAATACGCCAAATCGTTGTCAAGCATTGGCTCGACAAACATTTTCAAACCCACAACTGGCATGATAGAAGTACCATTGCTTATTGAACATTCTTCAGTGGTATGACACAAGTATGAAACCTGTTGTGGGCCGTGTTCGTTTTCGGCTGTGCTTTGGAAATAGATGCTCAGTAAGTGTTGTGATTGGAGTGTGTCAATCTGGCAAAAAATGTCTGCTCGCAAGATTCTTAACGTTTGTCTGTTTTGGCTAATAATGAAATATACTCCGCCAGCAGTCAAAAATGCTGTAGACACAATCGCTAAGCTAACCCCGATATAAGCAAAGTAATCAGGGAATATCTCTTCAAAAACTGCTGCAAACAAAAAGCCTGAAACAGCAAACCCGATCAAAACTGCTGGCAACATTGCAATTAGAGTAGAGCTGAAATTCCATTCGTCTTTTAGCACTCTCATTGCAGTACGCCTCCTTTGGTGGTTTGCACAGTCTGGTTTGCGTTTCTCGTCTTTACCAGCTCACTTTGCACTAGCGTTTGGCTTTAGCACGATTGCCTCTTTTATGCGGTCAAAGGCCTCAGCCTTTATTTTGCGAATATCTTCCAACGCCTTATCTTTTGCCGTCAAAACATCAAGAGGGAGCAATACTGAAACAACCCTATATTCTACTTCTTCCGAATCAGAACTTCGTTTTTCTACAACCGTATAAACGCGCGTTGCTACAGCAGCCTGGTCAAAAGCCTGATGCAAAATCTGGATTTCTTCTTGTAAACAAGCAACAACGATCTCTTGCACCTGATCCATTGTAGTGTGCGCCTCCTTTGGTTTCTGAACTGAAACAATTGTTTTTTCAGCTCAGTTTCCCGTATTTCGAGTTACCAAAATAATACTCTAGATTTTCTCTCGAGTCAAATAAAAACTTTAAACTTTTTATTCCGAACATTAATTAAATTAATTTTAGAATTTATTTCTTCTCTGGATAACTTCTAAAATATCTTTTGGTAATTTTTATTTTTTTATTTTAAAATATTATTTTGGGGACGTTCCCCAAATCGAAGCTAAATTTGCCACAATATACAATAATCATTAGCTGTTTTAGAATTACTTCTTTTGCACAGAAGCTCCAATTGAATAATCAATATTGCCATTATCATATTGATATTTATGGACACTTAGATGTGGGTTTGTTTCAGAATTAAAAACTAAAACTTGAGCGCCAAACTTATCTTCAGTTTCTCCTCTCTCAAGAAGAATTCGTTTTTCTTCTTCTGAAAAATCAAAACGATATTCTTTATCTGGCTCGTGATCAAAATTAATGCCTAAATCAGCTGATAAAATATGCGCAATTTTTTGCTGCTCTTCTTGATTCATATCAATAACTCGTAAATCAATTCCCATTTCTGTTAAACCAACTTCTAAAGGCACTGGGTTTTCAGGATCAACACAACCTTCCTCAACAAAAGCGGCGCATTCAAAAATTGCCAAATTTATGTTTTTTTCAAATTCTGTACGGCCAGATTCTGGCAAAGGATCTGGATGCATAAATTCTTGATGAGCCATCAAGCCTCCTCTTGTTTAAATATTTTATCAAGCATTTTTTGAATCCCTTCACTAGTAGCTGCTGAAATACCTATTGCTTGATATTTGAATAAAAATTTTTGATGTTTTTTCTGCCAATTTGGCTCAGCATCAATTTTATTAATGACAATAATTTCTGGTTTTTCAATCAGCTGATGGCTAAAATTTTTAAGTTCTTGACGAATTGCTTTATAATCATTTAATAGATTTTCGCGTGTGGCATCAAGCAAATGAACTAAAATTTTTGTTCGCTCTACATGACGAAGAAATTGATCTCCTAATCCCTTACCTTTTGAAGCGCCTTTTATTAATCCAGGAATATCACAAAAAACTAGGCGCTTGTCAAAATGCTCGACAATTCCTAAATTTGGGATTAATGTGGTGAAAGGATAATCAGCAACTTTAGGTTTGGCTGCTGAAATTACAGACAAAAGTGTGGATTTGCCAACGCTTGGATAGCCCATAATCCCCACATCAGCCAAAAGTTTAAGTTCAAGCTCTAAAAATTTTTCTTCACCTGGCTGACCTGGATTTGCTCTACGAGGCGCTTGATTAATTGAAGATTTAAAATGAACATTTCCAAATCCCCCATTCCCACCTCGGGCGATTTTAATTTCTTGTCCGTCTGACACCAAATCAATTATTTGTTTGCGTTCAGAATTTTTTTTGATTGATCCAAGACTTTCAATTGATAATTTTTTGTTTGGTTTAGCAACTAACTCATAAATAATTGTGCCAACTGGAACTTTTAAAATTAAATCTTCTGCTGAAGCACCATGGCATTTTTTTGTTTTCCCATCTTCACCGTTTTTCGCTTTAAACCTTTTTAAACGATAAAAATCAAGCAAGGTATTTATTTTGTTTGTGGCGCGTAAAATTACGCTTCCGCCATTTCCGCCATCGCCGCCGTCTGGTCCACCTTTAGGAATAAATTTTTCACGCCTAAAAGAAACAAGACCATGTCCGCCTCGTCCAGATTTAACTTCGATTACAGAATTATCAATAAAATTCATCTTGCTGTAATTCTATCAAAAAAACACGCCAAAAGAAATATGTTTAACTATTATTTAATTCCATCAAAAATAAGATTAACATTATTGATAATTTTTAGTTCTCGTTTCATTCGAACAATAATTATTGTTCGAGAAGTCTACGACGAGAACTAAAAAACATTATCAACTTTCACCTTCAATTCGAGCAACAATCTTCCTGAAATCTGAAATCTTAATTTTGAATCAATTTAGTAAATATATAATGCGCCGCCAGCAGAAGTTGTTCTTGAAGATATAATTCCCCAACCTCTTTGGTTCATTTCAGAAATTGTAATCGTATTTCCATAAACTGCTTCCACGTAAGAAACATGACCAAAATAACCGCCTTGAGTTACTCTAATTGCTCCTGGGACAGGTACAGTGCCAACCGCATATCCATAAGCCTGGGCGTTGCGCGCCCACGCGCCTGCGTTCCCATGCCAAGGAACATATCTACGAGAAGCAACATACCAAGTACACCAACCATAAGGAAAATGGTTTGGGCCAGAAGAATGATAAACCCTAGCAGGGGCCTGGGTGCTAGATCCAGCAACTTTCTGGTTAGAAGAATTGCTAGCAGAAGCAAGCCGAGTTGGGCTAGGTGTTGGCGCTGGCTTTCTACCACCGATAATTACTAATTTTTGACCTTCATAAATTCGATCCGCGCCACTTAAATTATTTTGAGAAATCGTTTCTGACAAGTTACCTTTTAATTTTGACACAATAGCAATTAAAGTATCACCTCTGGCAACAGTATAAATCATTCCGTCTGAGGTTGGAATATTTAAAGTTTGACCTGGTTTAATAATATCAGAGTCTAAACCATTAGAATCTTTAATTGCATCAACAGATATCCCAAAATTTGAAGCAATTTTTCCAATCGTATCACCCTCTTGAACTGTATATGGTTCAATAAGACCTTGCTCTTTGCTATCTGCAAGTTTTATTGCAGATTTAGAAGGTTCTTCGCCAGTTTCAATAATTGTTGGTTTAATTAAAAAACTTTCTTCTGTCATTTTATAAGTGTCTTCACCCACAATTCGAGCAGCAACTAATTTTGCATTGCCGCGAGCAAGTGGTGTAAATTTGGAAATTTGTTTAATACTAGTTTCCACTTCTTGCATAGTAACAGCTCTTGTATCAAGCAAACTTGTTGGCACTAATTCATCTGAAACAATATTTTGAGTTTGATGATTAGAAACAGCCCCGGCTATCCAAATAATTGCCACAAGCGAGAATATTCCTAAATGTTTAGTCCAGCCTAAACTTTTCCAAGCATAATCTCGAGCTGGCTGATTTTCAGCATACACAGGAAGCAAATTATGACCAGAAGCGCGGACTAATTTTAAAATTGTATTTCGATAATTTTTATCTGATGCAAATTTAAAAATATTGAAAAATTTTTGTTTATAATTTGTGCGTAAAATATTTATTATCCCAGTTTTAAAAACAAAAATAGCTTTAGGAAACCACAAAACAGGGTTAATGCGCTTTAACCCTATCAAAATTTTTTGCCAAATCTTACTTATAAAATAGCGTAAGCTATGGCGATTAATATAGCGAATATTTTTAAAAATTTGCTTAAACCGGATCAACAAACTTTTTTTAGGTCCGGGTTCTTCGGAAAAGTTAATAATTACCTCCGACAAATCCCATCAGGGACAATACAATTAATTCTAGCAAATTAATCTCAGATGTCAAGAGATTAGTCAAAATAACACAAAATTTTAAAATAAATTATAATTAATAATTCAAAGTTGATAAATAATTTTGGTTTATGCTAAACAATAAAATAATAGTCAGCAAATTTCTTTTAAATGCTTTATTTTATACTTAATGCAATATCTATATAATAAAAACACAAACATTTTATTATATATTCTCGCCTTCGCAATGATATCAAAGAAAAAAATTATAAACCAATGTTGATGGAGACGTTCCCCAAATAGCCTCGTTTTTTGCCACAAAAGGTTTTAATTATCTCAAATTACCTAGAGTATAAAGATGTCATTCTTAAATTCTTAAAATACAAACTAGCATCAACTAAATAATAAAAAATGCTAATTGTTAATAATAAATTATCTTTTAATCTATTTTTATTAAATATAAATCTGCTTTAAGATTAAAAATTGACTTTGAATTATTAATTATTGTTTAATTTTATTTTGCCTTAATTGTTACATTAACTGAACTTGGCACTGCAGAAACTAAATCTGCGCCTTCAGGCAAGGAAACATTATCTTTGCTAATATTAAATGAATATGTGCCTGGTTGACGATTTTCTAAATTTAAATTAATAATTACGTTCTCGCTATTTAAACTAGACAAAATTTCTGGAGGGCCAGAAACTACAACAGTAATTAAATTTGGATCTAATCGTGAAACTTTCAAATTTTCAGATAAATTTTCATAAGCAAAACTAGCTTGAAGCTCACGCGCTTGGCTAATTGCTGAAAGTTTAATTTCTACTTCAATTTCATTAGAATCTCGATCAACTAGGCTTAATTTTTTATTTAAGTTTAAATCAACATTAAATTTCTTGCTTTGTTTTAAATTTTCAATATTAATTTCTTTTGTTTCAATATAATCTAAATTTGATAAAATTTCTTCTGAACCTTTTACTTTTACATATTCTGGGCTGAATTTCACTTCACTCATCCAAAAACCAGTTGCTGGAGAACCAATAATTTTCGGCTTTATTCCAACCACTTTTCCACCACCTTTTCGCGCCAAAGCTACTTGAAGCGATACGTTTTCTGGAGAAAAACGAATCAAAGGAATTTCTTCATCATTATCATCAAGCGCAACAAGTTCAATTTTTTTATCAATATCCCTATCATCACCATTTAATCTTACAAGCGCTGTTGCTTGAACAAGTTTATTTAAAATATTTTTTGCGCCCCAAGCTTCCACTTTTTGTGGTTCAATTTTAGTTGAGCTAACTTCAAAACCTGGCGCTGGTTGACCAATAAATTTTACAGCTACACTTAATTTTGCAGAGGTTGCTTGTTCAACACGCACAGTTACGTTCCCAGGATCCACGCTCACAATTTTAACTCCGGATTGAGCCACCTCCACTTTTGGTTCAATCTCGTAAGTCCCCAAACCTTTATCTTCTAAATTTAAGTAAACCTCAAAATCATCAGCGCTTAATTTTGCCCAAGTTGACGCTGAAGCTGAAATTTTTACTCGCGCTTTATAATTATCGTAAATTGCTGCCCATTCTGCAGGTAAGTTGCGGGTATTGATTGTAAGTTCGCCTGGGAAAAAATCAGTTTTGTTGCCTGAAACAGAAATAAAAATCCAGACGCAAGCTGCGATTAAAACGCTTATAATTTTTATTGGCCAATGCTTTAGCATAAGTTAAAAATTAATATCTCAAAACTCAGAATGATAATTTAAAATTTAAAGCTTTCTCTTTCCTTTCATAGTCAGAATTGATGAACCTAAAATTTTACAAATTTCGTCAAGCTCTTTTAACAAATTTTCGCTATTTCTAATCAAATTCTTATCCGAGCTTTTTATTAAATATAACCAATAAAGAAATTCGTTTGCACTTTTTAAGGCTATTTGGAAATAATGTAAATAATCTTTTTTTGAGCTTGATGCCTTAGCTTCGATTAAATTCGCACCAATTGAAGTAGAGCTTCTAATTAACTGTTTACCCAAAATCTGCAAAATTTTATCTTTTTCTAGCTTTCTACTAAATTTTATCACGTCTAAAGAAAATTTTATTAGGCGTTTGTAGAATCTTGATTTAAAATCGTTATTTTTCTTCATTTTTATTAATTATGTTTCTGAGATCTGAGATATTCCTTTTGAATTATTTATTATTTATTTACTTGATTCCCCAAAATTCTTTTAAAATCTTTGTTATTTGCTTTGGCTCTGCTTGACGAATTTTACCTTGCCAAGCAACTGATACTCTTCCGTTTGACGAAATAATGATTGCAAGCGCGTCAGTTTCTTCAGTAATATTGACTCCTGCCAAGTGTCGCGCTCCAAAGCTAGCGCTTAAATTTGTGGTTCTAGAAACTGGTAAAATTGCTTTTGCAGCTGCTATCTCGCCTCGCGAAATAATCACAGCGCCATCTTTTAAATCTGAACTTGGGGAAAAAATTGATTCAAGCAAACTGCTTGATATTTCTCCACCCATTCTTACTCCTTTTTGAGCATATTCAACAAGCGGCGTTTTATTTTCAATTACAATTAATCCTCCTGTTCGATTTTTTGAAATTTCAAAAGCTGCCTTAGATATTTCTTGAGCCCAAACACGTTTATCTTCTTTATTTGCGCCCCAAAGCCGTTTAATACCGCCGCCTCCCAAACGCTCGAGCGCAGCTCGAATTTCAGGATGAAAAATAATTGGCACTGCAATTAAAATTGCTAAACCTAAATACCTGAGTAAAAAATTAAGCGTATTTAGCCCAAGAATTTGGCTAATGCCGTACAGCAAAAATAAAACTGCCAAACCATAAAGCACACGAACAGCCCGGGTTTCAACAATTTTTACTAAAAACCAATAAACAATAATTGCAGTAATAATTATATCAAGCGCGAGTAAATATGGATTTTCGATTTTCAGAGATGAAAAAACTTGATTAGACCAAGAAGAAAAATTGGCAATAATCGAGGTTCCAAGCTGGGAAAAAGCACTAGTAAAATTTTCCATATGTAATTACTATACTAAGCTGTTTTTGCGCTAGAGGCAAGACAGAAGAACAACAGCTATCAGCTAAAACCGGTAAATTAATATTCGGACGAAGCAAAAACTATAATTTTTTTAGTTCTCATCACCAATTCCTCGAACAATAAATCTATCATTTTCCATTTTGATTTATTATTTTTTATTTGTTATTATCTATGTTTCTGAGATCTGAGATATTACCTACTTTATAGCCTTGATTCTCATATACCCTCTTGACAAATAAATAGGTGTATGCTATACTAGTGTCAACGAAGATGAGAAATGAACATTTTCGTCTCACCTTCTGTACCTTAATTATGCCTTGGGTAGAAAATGGATTTCTGGGGTTTGCCCTCCTTTC
>CAYUUY010000005.1:0-2549 GCA_964448035.1 uncultured Candidatus Saccharibacteria bacterium | reverse complement strand
GTACCTTAATTATGCCTTGGGTAGAAAATGGATTTCTGGGGTTTGCCCTCCTTTCTTCAGAAATCCGCTTTCTGCCCAAGGAGGGTAGAACTAGATCTCGAGGAGGGTTCTCGGAGGGCGCTGCTAGAATTATTGGCAGTGATTTATAAGGAGACAAGGCACAAGCTCGCATTCCTTATATATAACCCTTCTCCAAGGGTCTTTTTGCATATCGACTAGCAGAGCTGGGCGGACGCGAAACCCTAAACTCAACGTGGTTTGCGGGTTAAAAAGAATAATTGTCATCCTGAGTCCGCCAACGGCGGAGCGAAGGATCTAGAATCCGAAAGGATTCGAAAATTCCGCTTCGCTAGATCCTTCAATTCTTTCAGGATGACATGAAGGTTATAGATAGCGATCGGCCGCAGCACCACACAGGGTGCACGGTAGGCCCTGTGTTCACCCAAGCGCGCGAGTGCGCGCTCACAACCCCAGACTCCAGTTCTGGGAAAAGGAAAGGAGGGAAAAGATGGCAAGGACATTTGTCGGGCTCGCCCTGAGCTCGACAATGTTCGAGGGGGAGTACCTCATCGCCCGGCTTGTGCTTGGTCTCGGAAGAGTCAAGCACCTGCTGAGTGGTGAGATTGTCTCCTGCCTTAATCCGTCGCACACTGCGACGATTGAGGCACTCAGGCAGAAGTACGGGATTGAAATCCCGATACCTGAGAGCGCTCCAAAGGTAACTTTGGAGCCGGGGGACACTCTCGTTGTTCTGTCAGCCCGGTTCAGCCGGCGCTTGGCAGAGGGCGAGAGATACTCCGCCGAGGAGATCGCCACCGCCACATTTGAATTCGTGGCATATGCGGTGATTGATCCGGCAGCCATCGAGGAAGATATACGCGAGCTAAACCTTGCTCCGTATATTAACCCGAGGTTGCTGGAACCCATCGAGTGATGGGTCCTCGGTCTAGCAGGAGAGACACTGAAAGATTCTCCTTGCTAGCCTCGGTCACAACCGCCACCATGGCGCTCGCTCGAAAGAGCAATAGTACCTTCTGAGAAAAATCCGATGTCAGACGCATCAAAAATGCGCGCTGGCTTACTCAGCTGGGAAGACCATGGCAGGACCTTGGTGAGGCCCTAAAATAGTACGCGTTTAGTGAAATTCTCGCCAGATGGCTGGCAGATATAAGCTAAGCAACCGACTATAAAACCACCAATCCGACTTCGAGAGAGGGAGCAAGAAAAGTTTGCTCTGCCCACAAGGGTAGAAATCCAAACAAACTTTCTCTTCTCCTTCTCTCTGCAGTATCTCCCGATACGAGATCGGGACTGACGAGTCCATATGATTGATATCAGTAGGACGAAATGCTGCGAAGCAGCACCCTGAACTCAATGTAGTTTATGGGTTGCGAAGCAGAACCCCAAATCCAACGTGGTTTGTGGGTAATGCAAATAATTGTCGTTGCGAGCAAAGCATTTACCTGCCGAAGTTTTGGCGAAGGTAGACGGCAATCTCATCTGCTTTATCATTCCATATTTAATACGGAATCCGTATAATAGAAATTCTATTGTATAGATTCCTGATTAAATCAGGAATGACATAATGTAAGTATATCTACGCCTGCTACTCGCGAAGCGAAGAAGTATTCAACGTGATACCTATTGACTTTTTTAAACTCACGTGGTATACTAAAGATGTCAGAATCAAAAGAGGGCATGGAATTGGTTACCTAGCCTCCGTGGCTAAAGTAATCAAATTCCAGTACATTAACAAACTAGAAGAACTTGTCATCCTGAGCATAGCGAAGGATCTAGCGCGCAAGCGCGAATATTCGAATCCTTTGGATTCTAGATTCCTCGTACAAACTCGGAATGACAATAAATTAAATTCCACATTACTCAATACCCATTGCTCACTACTCCTTACCATTTTCACATCACTGTCCAGGCGGGTGGTATTTGCCATTTATACCACATCGCAAGCCACTCGTTTGAGCGGTGATGTGAAAAATATACTAAGAGAAAGGAAGTGATAAAGTCTCGCACACGCGAGACAAAACCTCTGATTGTTGTTGTCGCACTAAGGCGCACAGCCTTTAAGTAAGCGACAAGGTCTCGGAGTCGTACGACGTTAGGCGATCAGCCTTTGGGTTAGATGTACCGAGACCCAGGGCAGGAAATGTTCCTGCCTACAACAATCAAGCGTGGGAAGAATAATCCTGCGCTAGGAGGAAAAAATGAGTAAAAAAATGAGTGTTGAGCAGCAGGCTTGCGTCACCGCGGTGACACAAGCAATGGAGAAATTGAGGGAAACATTCCCTCAATGCGACTGGCTCGTCGCTTGGGCCAGTGATTGGATAGAAGGAGATGCGGAGGCGCGATCCGCGACCTCCGTAGAAGCAATACGGAAAGAGTGGTTCCGGAGCCCCGGAGCCACGATGTACACACCTTTGAGGCTGCGTTTGCAAGATGACGCAGCCGCGGCAACACTCTCTTCGGCGCGCGACTTTTGCGCGCCCAAGAAGGTTCACGGAGAGTACGATGCTGTACTCTCTGCAAACCGAGCT
>CAYUUY010000004.1:0-23186 GCA_964448035.1 uncultured Candidatus Saccharibacteria bacterium | reverse complement strand
GAGCGGAACTCAGCGAGGGTTGAACCGATAAACGCCGTCGTCCACGCGAGACTTGAACCATGCCGAAGCTGATGAAATTCGAGACAAAAACCTTTTTCAACACGAGACAACAAATACATTCTTGCGGCATCAACAACTTCTTTACTACTCATTATCCTTGGCTCCTTTCCTCATAAACGGTCAGGGGGAATAGACATGAATGCAAACGAACAACCTAGGAGTTTATGAGATGGCTAGAAAACAATTGGGCTCGGTTCAACCACAAACACTCCAAAGAATACAAGTGCAACAGATCAAGTAGATAAGCTTTTCTTTGTTCTTAAATTTACTCAAATTCACCTGAGCTTAACAACTTATTTTACATCTTTATTATCAAAGAATCAAGATTTTCACAAACAAAAAACAGCTTTTTTAGATGTTTTGAATTTTATACTTTTATATTTGATTTTAAAATTTTTGGCTGATTTATAATTTCTAATCTCTGATTTCTTATTTATCTGATTTCTTATTTATCTAATTTCTCTAATTTCCAATTTCTCATTTCTAATTTATACTACGTGGTGCCGAGGGCGAGAATCGGACTCGCGACACCGGGTTTTTCAGACCCGTGCTCTACCACTGAGCTACCTCGGCAAAATTATACACTTGACTCAATATATCAAGTTTTTTAATCAAAATTATAATCAACAAAAAAAGAAAATTCCTAACTTTTCTAAAATATCATAAAACTCAATTTTTTTCAAAATAAAAAGCGACATGCTGTGGATTTATAATGATAATTTTCCAAAGCAGTCGCTTATAGGCTAGTGGGGTTATTTTTGGTCGAATTCAACTTTAATGCTTCAAGCCCAGACTCTGGTTTACTTGTTTTTGATGACAAAGTATCGGTTACCAGATTTTGGCTGGACATCTCAGCTTTAGTATCAAATATCTCTGCGCTTGACATTTCTGCAGGTTTTGATGCAATTGGTTCTTGGTTTTCTTTTTCGTCTTTTTTCTGAGGTAAAGTCGAAATCGGACCGCTTGACCAACGCAAACCAAAACAATTTTCTGATCCAGACAAATAATACACACTTAGTTCTTCATACTTACATTCCAAACCAATTGAATAACGCGATTTTTGATCTTGCCAATAACAAGCTTTACCCAAAATCTGGAATTGAAAGTTACCCTTTTCAACCAAATTGTAACTCAATCTATCAAGTTCGAACCGCCAATAAAGCTCTCGGCCATCGATCGAATTAGAAAGCGGGTAATACCCGCGAAGCGACCATTTAATTCTACCAATATTCTCTTTTTGCCAAAGCAGCAAATACGGTTCAGAACGATCTCTCTTGAGCTCGCCTCTTGCATCCCAAACCTGATACTCGCTTTGCGGAATCCGAAAACCAAAACCAATTCGTAAAGGCTCATCAAACGCAGGCAATTCAGAGCCTGTGGAAAAGAGCGAGAAAGCAAAATCTGCTTCGTCAAAATCTCTAGTTCGCCGAACTTCCATCCAACAAGTAGCGTTTTCCCAACCAACATAACCTATACTCTCTGCCTGACGGTTTTCTACGCCAAAATAAAGCCCTAGTGAAGGGCTAGCAATAACTTCTTGCGCTAAAACGATTATTGGGTTGAACAGAACTGCTATAATAGTTACTGCAATCGCTGGTCGCAAATTGATCGCCTCGCTTTCTGAAAGAGATGTTAATTTTGCTCATCGGCGATTTGGACACTTTCCATATCTGTCATGACTGATTGGATGGAATGATCCATGTCCCCAGCCTTTTTTTGTGACAAGGTGGGTGATAGCTCTGAAAACATGGCGCAATTTCGCCAACAAGCTCTCGAGTTGTCATCTGTCGAACATCTTCGCGAGCTGACTCACCAGACTCTGACTTTGGTTGTAAGGTACTCATCTTGTTCCCTCCTGTCGCGACATACGTAATGACTCGATTTTGCAGTTTTCTTATTTATAACAAAAAATCCCTTTGAAGTAAAGGAACTACAGATAAACTATCTACAATATAATTTGAGGTTATCATGCAAAAAAAATTAGCTCTTTAAATTTTGCCACTAACTGCTTTTGAATCTTTTCGTTTAATTTTTGAATGCCTTTGTCTTTTTTAATTTTTAATGATTCATATATTCCTGCCAACAATAATGCTCTTGTTAGTTGTATTTTTTCCGGTGCTAAGCTATGTTCTGCCCCGTCAAAGTTAATCGGAAAACCAGAATTTAAAAGATTGATGCCATTCACATTATAATCTTTATGACAGTCACTATTTTTTGGTTCTAATAACCTTAAATAAACAGCGGAAAATTCTCTATCTGATGACGAAGTGCTAACTAAGATAACACCTTGTTTTAAATTTCCAAAATCGTTTTTGTTCAATGCCGGCTGACCAGTCGCTCCAATGATTAAATCGAATTCGCCAATCTTTGATTTATAATTTCCTGCATAGTCACATTTATTAGCAAGCTTATCACATTTTTTGACAAAATTATCTTTAAAATTTTTTGATAATAAATTAAATATAGCTTGACCAACATATCCTTGACCGATAACTAAAATTTTGGGGTTAGTTATATTTTTTATATTTATATAACTATTTATTTTATCGACTACTAATTGCGCGATCATTGGTGACTCATATTCTAATTTAGCTTCAGAACGTGCAATATTAAAAACTGGAAACATTAAATGGATATTTTTTAACTTTTCGTAACCCGATGTTGTCTGCTCGATTCCAACAAAATTATTAGTTTCCTTAAAATAATCATTAGCAAAAACCAAAAGACTTCCGCCGTCGTCAATAATAATAACTTTATTAAACTTTTTAATATCGGTTTTTTCTCTAACATCTCTTAAAAATCTTTTCACGTAATCATGAAATTGTCTATCAAAGGAAATTCGACTATTAAAGGCATTACTCAAATTAGACACATTAACGCTTTTATCAATAAATCTTTTAAGCACTTTATTATTGGTTGAATAACATTTACCTAGTAAAAAAACATTCTCAGGCTTAAGCCCTTTGCTAAATAATTCTTCAAATAAATTATATGTCGTGCCAAGAAGGTGTTGGCAAGCAATTATCAACGTATCCGACAAGTTAGCTTCGCAATATTTTTCCGAGATAAATTTTAATAAAGGAAGCTTTTCCTTTTTATTGTGAAACATTTTATATTAAATTCGTGAACATGGGCGGTGCAGGATTCGAACCCGCGACCTACTCGGTGTAAACGAGTCGCTCTAACCAACTGAGCTAACCGCCCAAAAAAGAAATTAGAGATTGGAAATTAGAAATTTGTATTAAATAATAATCCACCAAACATCTTTATTCTAATCTCAAATTTCCAATTTCTCAAGACAATTTCCTGGTGCCGAGGAGAGGATTTGAACCTCCACGAGATTGCTCTCACTACCCCCTCAAGGTAGCGCGTCTGCCAATTCCGCCACCTCGGCTTAAACTTGATAATACAACAATACACTTTATAGATCAATAACTGGGCAGAAGAGGATTTGAACCTCCACGTTCTTATCGAACACTAGCTCCTGAAGCTAGCGCGTCTGCCAATTCCGCCACCTGCCCTTATTTTTTTGCTCTGCCAACTTTAGCATACCAAAAATAAATATTATTAAAAAAACCAGCGGGCTCTTCGAGTAATTCTGTATGCACATTTTTTATATCTTTGCTAATCGCAAATTTTACCATTGGTTGAGTTAAAAAAATAGCTGGGTTACGATCTGAAAAAATATTTTGAATTTTTATAAATTTTTCTTTTTTTTCTTTTTGGGTCTTCATATTTCGAATTTCCTCTAATAATTGGTCAATTTCACTATCCTCAAATTCAGAAAAATTAAAACCATTTTTTGTTTTTTGGCTTGAATGCCAATAAGGATATAAATCCAAATTAATACCTAAAGATTCTCCGATTAAAAGCAAGTCATAATTTTTATTGTTTAAATAAACCGTTTGCAAAATTTCTGGTTGCGCAAAAATAGTATTTATTTTTATGCCTACTTTTTTATATTGCGTTTTTAATATTTTTGCTGCTTGTTTCATATTTTCAGAATCTGTTGAAACTAATTTAAATTCTAAAATCATTCCATTTTTATCAAAATAACCATCGTTGTCAGAATCCTTCCATTTTAAATTAGAAATTAGTTCTTTAGCCTTTTTTAAACTATATTCATTTTTATTGTCTTGAAAATAAATACTTCCTTTTGGAACTGGACCGCTTGCCTGAGCTGCATTATTAAAATAAACTTTTTCAATAATTTCTTGCCTATCAGTTGCAAAGTTTATTGCTTGACGGATATCTTTATATTGAAGAATTTCGTTTTTAAAATTTAAATGAAGAACATTATAACCAGAAACTAAGTTTGAATATACTTCGCTTTTTAAAGCAAACTCTTGGGTAGGTTGAACTTCATTATTAGGAATTTTAAATATTGAATCAATTTTGTTTTTTTCATAACTGACTTTTAATTCGCTATAGTTATTATAAAAAATAAAATCAACATATTTAATTTTTGAAGGTTTTAAAACATTTTTGAAACGTTCCAAAATAATTTTTTTTGATCCATTTTCCAAAGAAGAACTTTTAATTTTATAAGAACCACAGCCAATCGGATTTAAATTAAATTCTGCGCTTTTCAATTTTTCTAAAGGCTCTGTGCCTAAAATATGGCTAGGTAATATTTTAATATCTAAACTTGACAAAAACTGTTCATAAGGATTAGGCAAAATTATTTTAATAGTTTTTTCGTCAACAGCTTCAAACATTACGTCTTTCAAAATATTTTTATAAATCCCTTTATATTGTTTTGACTGAATAATTGAAAATGTATAAATTATATCTTCAGAACTAACTGCTTTTTGATCATGCCATTTACATTTTTCTGATAAATGAAATGTATAAATCCTTCCTCCAGAACTAATTGAATAATCATCAATTAAGATTTTATCAACAGAGCCATCGTCTTTAACTTTTAATAAAGGCGAAAAAATCATTCCAGAAATTGTTTTTTCAATATCTTTTTCTGCAAAAATTGGATTAAGAGTTGTAGGTGCTTCTATTGAACCAATTACCATTTTACCGCCTAAAACAGGAGCTTCTATAGTATTATCAAAATAAATTTTTCTAGTTTTAATTCCTAAAAAAACAATAAATATTATTAAAAAAATAAATAAAATTATTTTTTCTAATTTTCCCATTATTCTAAAAGCTTTTGGAATTTTTTGAAAAAAAAACTTTATCTGCTGAAATATTATAGAAAAAAATTTAAAAAATATTAAAATAATTTTTTTGAAAATATTTAAAAAATTTTTCATAGAACAATATTGAGAACCGCTAAAACCACAAATGCAATACCAAAAATAATTGTCAGAATAAAAAGGAATCTTTCAGCACCTCGACGTTTGCGCCAAATTTGAGTTTCGCCCCCGCCAAAAGCACCGCCAAGCGTTGTGCCTTGATTGGTTAAAAGAATTGACAAAACAAGTAGCACTGCAACAATAATTTGTAAAATGTATAAAATTTTCATAAATATTAATTAATTAAATTCTTTAAATATGATTACTATTAAACATATATAAGCGAATGGAGGCCTGAGCCGGAATTGAACCGGCGTAAGCAGTTTTGCAGACTGCTACCTAGCCACTCGGTCATCAGGCCACTTGCAAAAATAAAGCTGATTTATTTTACTATTAAATGGAAATTTTGATCTTCAACCATAATAAATTTAACTTTTACTTAAATTGTTAAAAATTTTGCATAATTATAATACTTGGAGCGGGAGACCGGATTTGAACCGGCGACTTCCTCGTTGGCAACGAGACGTTCTACCACTGAACTACTCCCGCAATCTCTATTTTTTAATTTTACAATATTTTGCCAACATTTTCAATCAAAACCTTGCGATAAACAGTTCGATTTCTTATAATTGTGGAAATATGTCAAAACAAAAAAATCGAAAAATTCAAAAATTAATTCTTGAAAAACTTAAAACTGCTCCTGTTACAGAAGAAATTATTTTATCCTCTAAGGTTAAAAAAAATTCTTCAAAAAAGAAAAAAATCATTGAAGAACAAAAAAAATTTAAACTTCCTTATTATTTTAAAAAAGATCTTATTAAAACAAGTTTGACTTCAATTTTTATATTAATTTTATTTGCTGGTTTTTGGTATTTAGATTCAAAAACTCAAATTCTAAACAATTTTTCAAATAATCTATTTGTGCTTTTTGAAAAAAGTTGATTCTGTAATTATTTGAGTTAATAAAATAATTCCCCCTAACAAAATAAACAAATCCGCTAAATTAAAAACTGCTGTTTTAATAAAAATATAATCAAATACATAACCTCTAAATATTCGATCTATTAAATTTGATATTCCTCCAGCAAATAATAACAGAAAACCAATTAAGTTTTTTTGATTTTGCGCAAATTTATTTTTTTTAAAAAAAAATAAGATTACAAATAAAGCTATAAAAAAGATTAAAAAATCCCCATAATTTTTACCTAACCCAAAAACTGCGCCATAATTTTTAAATATATTTAATTGAAATTTTGCAATTAAAAATTTAGCAGTCTGATCTAAAATAATTAAAAATAAAAAAAATGGAATTAATGCTTTTTTAGAGCTCAGTAAATTATTTTGCATGCTCGCTGCAATATTCTGCTTCAGGAAAAGCCTCTAAACGTTCTTTAGAAATTGACTGACCGCATTTTAAACATTTACCGTATTCACCATCTTTAATTCTTTTTAAAGCTCTTTTATGTTTCTTGATTAATTCGCCAAGATTTTTGTTTAAAGATAATTTGTCACTATAAACTTGAACTTCTTGAGCATTGTCTTCTTCGCCAGTTCCATAATTGGGAAATTCAGTAAAATATTCCTTCCCAACTTCTTTTGCGCTTTTACCAATTTCTTTTTCAAGTCTTTTCAAATTTTTTTCTAATTTTTCTTTTTGTTGATTTAAAAAATCTTGATTCTGACCAAAAACCATGTTTCCTCCATATTATAAATATTATTATAACACCTATACCAAATAAACAGAATATTTGATTAAAGGTTAAACCACAATAACGGTGAAAATTATCTTTAAAAAAATCGTTTATAAAACGAATCATAAAATAAAAACTAAAAATTATCAAGGAAATTAAACCCGGAGTCTGAAGTTTTTGTTTTTTCTTTATTAAATATAATGTAATTAATAAAATAATAAGCGCCATACTTTCAAAAATTTCTGCTGGATAACGCGGAGATAAATCTACTTTTGGGATTTTTACTCCAATCCATAAATCAGTGATCTTGCCATAACCGTCGCCATTTAAAAATGAGCCTATCCTACCAATTGCGATACCAATAAATAATCCAAAAATACTAATATCTAAAATTTTCGAAATTGGCAGATGATGTTTTTTTAAATACAAAATTGCCGCAATGCAGCCAAAAAATATTCCTCCCCAAGAAACTGCGCCTCCAGAATAAAAAATAGAAAAATCAAATTGATTAGGATATAACACAATATAAATAATTTTTGAACCAAGTGCGCCAAAAAGAATTGTCCAAAATAAATAATCAAAATAATCAATTTCAATCTTTTGTTTTTGTAAATTTTTAATAATATAAAAAATGCTAGCGATAATTGCTAAAAAAGAAAAAACAGTATAACTTAAAATTTTTACTCCAAAAAAAGAAAACAAAATTGGTTTCATCGCTTGTTCTTATTCTATGTAATTATTATACTATAGATAAGGAGGGGATTTGATAGAATTTTTTCCCCAGATTGGGGTTGTAGTTTTGATTGCAGCAGCAGGCGGTTTTATTGCAAAAATTTTAAAACAACCTGCAATCGCATTTTATATAATTGCCGGCTTATTACTCGGGCCAGTTTTTGGTATTCTAACAAATACTCATTTAATTAATGGCTTGGCAGAAATTGGAATTGCTTTCCTGCTTTTTTTAGTTGGCATAGAAATAGATTTAAAAAAATTGAAAGAAGTCGCAAAATTTTCATCAGTCACTGCAACTTTAATTACAATTTTTACTGCTGCTGCAGGCTTTGCAATAGCTTATAAATTAAACTTTTCAAATATCGAATCAGCAACACTCGGCTTTGTTTTTGCATTTTCAAGCACTATGATAGTGCTCAAAATTTTAACTGATCGCAAAGAGCTTGATACTTTACATGGTAGAATTTTAATCACGATTCTTTTAATCCAAGATATTTTTGCAATCATTTTTCTAACAATTTTAACTAGCTCATCATTAAATATTATAAATATTATTTTATTGATTATTAAATTAATTTTAGTAATTCTATTAGTTTATTTTTTATCAAAAACATTAATTCCCAAATTGCTAAAGTTTGCGTCAGAATCAACTGAACTTCTTTTTTTAATTTCAATCGCAATTTGTTTTGCTTTTGGCATTCTTTTTGATTTTGCTGGTATGCCAATTGCTATTGGAGCGTTTGCTGGAGGAATTGCTGTTTCTTCATCTCAATATAAATTTGAAATATTGGCCAGGATAAAACCAATAAGAGATTTTTTTGCAATTATCTTTTTTGTCTCTTTGGGATTACTTGTTACTAACAACATTTCTGGCATGTGGCCAACAATAATTATCTTAACAATTTTTGTAATTATTATTAAACCGATTTTGATTTTTCTATTTGCATCTTTTTCCGGATACAAAAATAGAACATCATTTTTAACCTCTGTTTTTCTTTCTCAAGCTAGTGAATTTAGTTTGATTATTGCAATTACTGGTTTTAACCAAGGCATATTTGGAGAAAAAATCTTAACAATTACCGCGCTGGTTTCAATTTTTTCAATTATTATTTCTTCCTATTTAATTTCATACAACCAAATAATCTACAAAAAAATTAAATCAGTATTAAAATTATTTGAAAAAAAATCGACAAAAGAAGAGTTGTTACATTTACCGCCAGAAAAAGATTTATATAATCATACTATTTTATTTGGCAGTGACAGAATCGGATTTGAAGTTGCGGAAACTTTGAAAAAATTAGAAAGAAAATTTTTAGTTGTTGATTATAATCCTGGAATCATAAAAAAACTTAGAAATAAAAAAATTAGTTGTATTTTTGGCGATGCAACAGATTCTGAAATTATTGACAGAATTAATATTGATAAAGCAAAAATGATTATTTCAACAATCCCTAATTTTGAAGTTAATATAATGTTGTTAAAGAAAACTAAGCTTATTGGCAAACACCCAATTATTTATTTAACTGCAACTAATCTAGATGAGGCTATAAAACTTTATAAAGCTGGCGCGGATTACGTGATTTTCCCAGAAATGCTTGGTGGTTCTCATGTTAGCCATATGATAAAAACAGCTCAAGATAAATGGGAAGATTTTTTAAAATATAAAAAAGATCATCTAAAAAAACTCAAACAAAGAAAAAAAGAACTTGGGATTGATTTGTTTTAATAAAATTAAAAATTATTTTCAGCAGCTACAAACTCATAATCAGAAAAGTGTGAAAGCTCGCCAGAGTTAATATCATAAAGTTCAATTCCTTTTTTTTGTTCCAAAACATTTTTAACTATTATCTTTGAATTGTTGTACCATTCTAAAGCTTGATAATTTTTTAATTCTCGTTTTTTTTCACCATTATTGTTATAAATAAAAATATAATTATCAGATAAACTTACAAAAAAACAATGACGATTTGAAAATTTAACAGAAATGATATTATTTTTTGTTTTTAAAATTTCTTGATTTTTTGCTCGGCCAATATCTGACAAGTATAAAACATATTGATTTTTGATTTCTTTAATAAAAACTAATTTTTCCAATTTGTTATTTATATCAAAAATTTTTGCATCGTTTTGGCTAAATAAAGTATTTGTTTCTTGATTAATAATGTTTATTTGTTGAACTTGATCAGAACCAATATAATTTTGCAACTCGCCTACTATATTGTCTTTGTAAGTAAAAACCAATATATTTTCATCTTTCCAAAAAATTGGGTTTAAATATCGATTGCCAACCAGTTCTTGCTTAAGCAAGACTTTTTTATCATCCCCGTCAATATCTGCTGAATATAAAGCGCTATTGGTATTTTTTAAAATATTATTAAACGAAGAATCAGACCAGGCGATTTTCTCTTTTTGGTTTAGAAGAAAATTCAAATATCCTTTTGATTTTGTAAATATTAATTCACCTGTATCTCCATCTTCATACCATTTTATCTGATTGTTCACAATATCATGATAATAAATCCGATTATTAAGTATTTGAAAATTATCTGACTTGGAAAAAAAATTTTTTTCTATTGGCTGATTTAAATCCGAAGTCAAATAATAGTTTTTTGAATTTGATAAAAGAAAATTACTATTATTAAAAATTGGAAAATTGTTTATTATTCCAATAAAATCAAAAAACCACCAAAAAAGAAGCAAGAAAAAACTAACTGTTATAACGATTAAACCAAATTTAATAATTTCTTTTTTTCTAATCATTGTTGTTTACTAATTATTTTTATTATATCATAAAAAAGTAATTAATTTTTATGGAAGACAAAAAAAACCAACCAGAATCGATTATTATTAACAATGAAAAACAGAATACTGCAGAAATCAATACTGGGAAAAAAGAAAAAAAGTTTTTTGAAAATTCAGTTGTATTAATCATTGTTATTGGTCTGATTGCTCTAGCAATTAGGCTTTTTGTATTCCAACCATATATTGTATCCGGTCAAAGTATGGAGCCAAATTATCACGATAATGAATATATGCTTGTTGAAAAAATTTCTGGTTATTCAAAAAATTATCATCGAGGGGATGTGGTAGTCTTTAAAAATCCGAATAATACTAACGAGGTTTTTTTAAAAAGGGTTATTGGTTTACCTGGCGAAAAAATTCAAATTGATAAAAATGATATCAAAATTTACAATAACAAATATCCAGGCGGCATTGCTTTACAAGAAGATTATTTATCAAAAAATTTATTGCCAAAAGAATACGCAAAAGCAAACTTTAGCTTAGAAAATAATCAATATTTTTTAATGGGCGACAATCGCGGCAACAGTATTGATTCAAGAATATTTGGGCCAGTTGACGAAAATTTAATTATTGGCAAAACATGGTTAGAAATGAATGGTTTTTTAAATTTTGAGAAAATTTTAACCCCAGAATACTCTTTTTTATAATCTATTTAAGAAAAAATCTTTGAATAATATTATAATTGGCTTGACCATTTTTTATTCTAGACTCAAAAAGAGAAATTTTTTCAATTTTAAACTTACCAAATTCATGATTTTTAAATAGTGAAAAAACTGAATTAATGTTTTCTCCTTTTTTAACTCGACCTAAAGAAACATGTGGACGAAAATTATTTTTTCTTAGATCAATTTTATTTTCAAATAATTGCTTCAAACTATTGTGCAATAAAATTAATTTTTTTGGAAATTTAACATTAATAAAAACTGTCCTTTTTTTTAATTTAACGAATTGATCAATCCCAATAAGTTTTATATAAAAATCTGGATGTTTTAAACAAATATCTTCAATAGAATTTATAATTTGAGGTAATTGCAAATTACTAATATTTCCTAAAAATAAAACAGTTAAATGCATATTTTCAATGTTTTTCCAAAAAATAGGCATTTCAATATTTTCATCAACAAATGTTTTAATTTCTTTTTTAATAAAATTTGGGATTTCGACACCTATAAAAAGTCTTTTTTTCATTATTTCTTTCCTAGTTTGTTATAATATAACAAACTCTTAAATTATTCAATATTTATGCAATATGCACAAATAATTCCCAAAACAAAAAACAGCTTAGAACAAAATTATTTTTTATATGCAATTCCTCCGCAATTATTACCAGAAATTAAAATTGGACAAATTGTTAAAATTCCCTTTCGTAACAAAACAACATATGGAATAATTGCAAAAATACAAAAAAATGCATCAAAAAATCTTAAACTGAAAAAAATAATTAATATTATTGATATTGAACCAATTTTTACAAAAGAAAATTTTTTGTTAGCAAAATGGATAAAAAATAATTATCTAATCTCTTTATCAAAAGCGGCTTTTGCAATTATTAATATTCCGCCCGAAAAAAAACAAAAAAATATTTATAAAAATTTATCAAAAATAAAGCCTAATTATTTATTAAAAGACAAAATTCGAAACATCCAAAAATTAATCAAAGAAAAGGAGCAAACTGGCATTTTAATTATTGCTCCTGAAAAAAAATTAGCAAAATATCTTGTAAGAGAATTTTCTAATAAATATTTAAAAGTTTTTTATTATGATGCCAGTTTATCAAAAAATCAGAAATGGGATATTTATCAAAAAACTAAAAAAGAAAAAAACTTTATTATTATCGGAACTCAAAAAACTGCTTTTCTGCCATTATCAAATGTCAAAAAAATTATTTTTATCAACGCTGACTCTTATGGTTTTGTAAATAGTCAAAACCCAAAATTAGATGCCAGACAAATCATACTAAAAAGAAACGAAAATAAAAATATTAAAATTTATTTTATTAGCAATATTTTACCCATAAAATTTTTAAAATATTGGCAAAAAAGAAAATTTATATGGATTAAAGAAAAAAACATTTTTTCTGCAAAAATAATCGAATATCAAAAAGATTTTTATAATGATTTAATCAATGAAAATCAAAAAAAACTGATTAAAAAATATTTATTAAATAATAAAAAAATTTTAATCATTTTAAACAGAAAAGGGTGGATGAATATTTTATATTGTCCAGACTGTGGAAATATCAAAAAATGTCCAAAATGTAATAGTAATTTATCAATTGCCGATTCAAAAATTTATTGCCCAAAGTGTCTACAAGAATATAACAATGACAAATGCTCATATTGCAAAGGGACTAAAATTAAATTTTTTTCTCCTGGCATTGATTTTCTTGAAGCAGAAGCAAAAAAAATATTTCCAAAAGCAAAAATTTTAAAAATTAATAAAAAGAATGAAGATGAAACTAAAAAATTTGATATTTTACTTGGCACTCAAAAAGCAATATCTAAAATATATCAAAGTTTTGATTTATCAATTGTTTTAGACGCTGATAATTATAAATATTCAAATAATTTTGAAGAATATGAAAAATCTTATATTCTAATCAAAAAAATTTATAGTATAACTAAAGATTATTTATTTTTACAGGTTGATAATAATTTTGATCAAATGTCAAAGTTATTATTAAATATAAACGATTTTTATAAATATGATTTATTAGAGAGAAAAAAATATAATCTACCGCCTTTTTCAAAAATTTTAATTATTAAAAGGAGATTTAAAAATATTTTTCAAGGCGAAAAAGAAGCAAAAAAACTTTATAATAGATTATTAATGAAATATAATGTCAGCTCCCCGCATTACTTATCGATATTTCACAATAAAAAAGGTTATGGCTGGAAAATTATACTAAAAACAAAAAATATTAGTAATCAAATTAAAAAAGATATTGATAAAAACTGGATGATTGAAACAAGTCCTGAAAATTTAGTATAATAAAAATATGAAAATTGGAATTTTTACCGAATGTTACAAACCAATATTAAATGGGGTTGTAACTTCAATCACAAATTATAAAAATGGTTTTGAAAAACTAGGTCATAAGGTTACAATTTTTTCTCCAACTTATAAACAAAAACCAGAAAAAAATGTAATTTATTTTTCTAGCAAACCCTTACCCGGAAAAAGTGGATATCAATATATTTTTCCTTTTTCTGAAGACATAATCCAAAGAGCGTCAGAAATGGATATTATTCATGCTCACCATCCTTTTTTAGTTGGCAAAAAAGCACTAAAACTTGCTAATAAAATAAAAAAACCTTTTATATTCACCAACCATACTCAATACGAAAAATATACTCACTACGTTCCATTACTAGGTTCGTTATTTAAAAAAGGCCTAAACGCTTGGTTAGCTGATTTTGCCAAAAACTGTGACTTAGTAACAACTCCTTCTGAAGGAATGAAAAAAAAATTAATTGAAAATGGTTTTCCAAAAAATAAAACAATAGCAGTTACCAACGGAATCCAAATTGAAAAATTTAATGTTGATATTTCTGAACAAGAAAAACAAAAAATTCGTCAAGAAATAGGATTAAATAAAAAAGATATTGTTCTAATTTTTACTGGTAGAATAGCATCAGAAAAAAATTTAGATTTTTTATTTAAAGCATTTCAAAAAATCCACAAGCAGCTTCAGGACACCAAATTAATTTTAATTGGCGGCGGTCCAGAAGAAAATAAATTCAAAGAAATGGCAAATACAATGAGTTTAGCTGATTCGATTTTCTTAATTGGTCCAAAACCATACCAAGAAATGTATAAATATTATCATATTGCTCATTTATTTACTTTTCCATCCAAATCAGAAACCCAAGGGCTTGTTACTATTGAAGCAATGGCAGCAGGATTACCAGCAGTGGCAATAAAAGCAACGGGAACAGAAGATATTGTTGAAAATGGTGTAAACGGATATATGACCAATGAAAATCTAAATGAATTTTCAAATCAAGTTATAAATGTATTGAAAAACAAAACACTTTATGGTAAACTAGCACAAAATGCACCAAAAAGTGTAGAAAAATTTTCAGTTCTGTCAGCTTCAAAAAAAATGATTGAAGCATACCAAAAAGCAATCAAAAACCATCAAAATGATCTTACCGATTAAAATATATCCTGATCCAATACTTTTTAAAAAATCAAAAGAAATTCAAAAAATTACTCCAGAAGTAGTTAATTTTTGTAATGATTTAAAGGTAACTCTTGAAGCTGATAAAATCAGAGTCGGTCTTTCGGCAAATCAAGTTGGAAAACTATGGAGAATTATAGCGGTAAAAGCTAATGAACAAACAAATATTTACATTAATCCAAAAATTGTTAATGAATCAAAAGATTTTTTTGATTTCGAAGAAGGCTGTTTATCTTTCCCAGACATCTATGGCACAGTATCAAGAAATAAAAAAGTTAAAGTCCAAGCCCTAAATCTTAAAGGTAAAAAAATAAAATTAAACGCAACGGGTTTAGAAGCTGTGATTTTTCAGCACGAAATCGATCATTTAAACGGCGAGGTTTTCATTGATAAAGCTAAAAAAGAAACTCTTCACAAAATAAAACCAAATCCAGACATGTTAGATATTGTTTTTTTAGGAAATTCGGATTTTTCAATTCCGATCTTGGAATCTTTATATCAGAATAGAAAAATTAGAATAGGTTTAATAATAACTGGCAGAAAACACAAAATTGGCAGAGGACAAAAAATGGAATCTTCAATTATCAAAAAAATTGCTGATAAACTTAGAATTCCAGTTATTGAAACAAATAATATTAATAATCTAAAAAGTAAAAAATTTTTGCAATTGTTTTCCCCTGATTATTACGTAACCGCTTCATTCGGCCAATTATTAAAACCTTGGTTACTTTACAAAAATAAAAGGAAAATTGCGCTGAATGTTCATCCGTCTCTACTCCCAAAATATCGCGGTGCCACTCCGATCCAATCGGCCTTATTAAATAATGATAAAATTACTGGAACTACAATTATGCTAATGACAAAAGGGCTGGATGAAGGTCCGGTTTTAAAACAAGAAATAATTAAAATCAACAAAACTGATGATTATTTTTCTCTATCGCAAAAAGCAGCTCAGTTTTCAAGCAAAATTATTTGTCAAACTTTAATTAATTATAATGAAGATAGAATTATTCCTAAAAAACAAAATAATAAAAAAGCAACCTTTTGTCAAAAAATATCTAAGTTAGATGGAATGATAAATTGGCAAAAACCATCGCAAGAGATTGTAAACCAAATAAAGGCTTACAAAAAATGGCCTGGTAGTTATACTTTCTGGAACAAAAAAAGAATTAAAATATTAGACGCAAAAGCAATAAATAAAAACCAAGAAAATAGTGTTAAAAATAATAAAGAAAATATTCCAGGGTTAGTTGTTAATAATAATCAAAAAATATTTGTTATTTGCAAAAAAGGAAAATTAAAGCTTAAAAAATTACAAATTGAAGGTAAAAAACCACAGAATATTAAAAATTTTATTTCAGGATATCAAAATTTTATTGGCTCGAAATTATTTTAGATTGACTTCTATTTATAAATAAGATAAAATTACTTTGTTAATTTAATAATTATGTTAATTTTAAGACTTAAGCCAGCAGGCAAGAAAAAACAAATTATTTACCATATAGTTGTTACTGAACACACAAGCCCTATTAAGGGTAAGTTTGTTGAACAACTTGGCACATACAATCCTCGCACAGAGCAAAAATTATTTAATTTAAATCAAGAAAGAATAAAATACTGGATTAGCAAAGGCGTTAAATTTTCTAATACAGTAAATAATTTATTTTGCGACGCTAAAATATTGCCGGATAAAAACCGAATCAAAAAAACAGTTGTAAAAAAGCAAAAGAAAACCGAAGAAGAAAAATCAGAAAAAACAATTGATAAACAAGACCAAAAAAATCTTAGTGAACAAAAAAATATTGAGCAACAAAATATAACTGATGCTTCGGAAAAGGAACAAAAAATTGAAGAGAAAACAACAACGGAAAAAGATAAAGAAAATTCTGAAAAGACAGCATAAAAATAATAATTTTGACTTTTAGCTTTTGATAAAGTATAATGATTATCAAGATAGTAAACAGAATTAATTGAACAGGAGGCTCAATGGAAGCTGATCAAAAATTTTTAGAAAGCGTTGTCAAAGAATTAGTCACTAATCCTGACGATGTCAAGACAACTAGAAAAGTTGACGAAATGGGTGTTCTTATTGAACTAACAGTTAATCCATCAGATATGGGGACTGTTATTGGCAAAGAAGGAAATACTGCCAAAGCATTAAGAACATTACTTAGAGTTGTTGGCGCAAAAAGTAACGCAAGAATTAATCTGAAAATTGTTGAACCTGAAGGCGGTAAAAAACCGGTTGCAAAAGAAGAACAAGCAGAAGTTGATGAACTTTCACCTATTGAAGAAACAAAATAAAACTATACAAAAAATCACCCGTAAAGCTGACAAAAGGGTGATTTTTTGATATAATAATATTTATGAAATTTACAATAATTACTTTATTTCCAAAACAATTAAAAAATTTTTTAGAAAAAAGCATAATTTTGCGCGCTCAAAAAAAGAAATTGATTAATATTGAATATGTAAATTTGCGCGATTTTGCAAATGATAAACATAAAAGCGTTGATGACACAATTTATGGTGGTGGCACTGGTATGATTTTAAAAGTTGATGTTGTTGATAAAGCTTTAGAAAAAATAAAAAAGGAATCAAAAAATGCTTATATAATTTTGCTAACTCCGCAAGGAAAAAAATATCATCAAAAAAAAGCAATCAAGCTCGCAAACAAAAAACATCTTGTTTTAATTTGTGGATATTATGAAGGTTTTGACGAACGAATTAGAAAATTGGTAGACGAGCAAATCTCAATTGGTGATTATGTTATTTCAAATGGTGATATTGCAGCAAGCATTATAATTGATTCAGTTTCAAGGCTAATAAAAGGGGTACTACCAAAGGGAGCCCCAGAAAATGATAGTTTTATGTTTGGAAAAAATATAAGAGAATACCCTCAATATACAAAACCAGAAAGATTTATTTCTCGATCTAAAAAATTAGGTGAGATAAAAGTTCCAAAAATTTTATTATCTGGTAATCATAAAGAGATTGCTAATTGGCGAGAAAGAAATAAAAAATAAGACCGCCTGTTCTATTTCTAGAGAATGAACCAGCAATTGACTGGCGCATTAAAAGGCGGTTGTTATATACGAGCTGACAAACTATCGAAGTTGAATTTGCCAAACATGAGAGACTGGCCAACCAACAAGCTGACGGTCAATTTCACGAGATAATACCGAGGTTTGAATTACAATTGTTGTAATAACTCCGGCTATAGAAATGCTATGATGATAATCCCCTTGATGAGGCATTGGCCAAATCTCTCCAGTTAAAGGATTGATCGTATAAAGAACAAGCTTTGGGCGTTTTTCTATTGGAAGGCTTTCAAGCAAAGAAATAATTCTTGCAGCTATTTTTTGCGAAACTGCTGATCTGGTTTTTGGTTCTTTTTCTTTTCTTGCTGCTTTTTTCATGGGTCAGAATACCCTCCTAAAACTTCGAGATCTGCTTGTCGTATTTTATCGTATATTTTATGAAATTAAATGTCAATATTGCAATTTTTAGTGATTTTTGTAACAATTATTTAATATGGCAATTGAAAGAAAAAAATTAACTGTCACAATTAAAAAAGAACTATTTTCAAAAATAGATAGTGTAATTGATGGTCGAAAAATTCGCAACCGTTCTCATGCAACCGAATTTTTAATAGAAGAGGGGTTAGGCCATAATAAAGTCAAAACTGCAATAATATTGGCTGGTGGCAAAGGCACGCGACTTCGCCCAATTACCTATGAAGTTCCAAAACCGCTTATTCCTGTTAAAAATAAACCGCTTATTCAGCACACAATTGAAATGCTGAAAAAATATCATATTGAGACTATTTATCTTTCACTTGGTTATAAAGCCAAGCAAATTAAGGATTATTTTAAAGATGGATCAAATTTTGGAATAAATATAAAATATTTAATAGAAAAAAAACCACTTGGCACTGCTGGCCCACTCTCGTTAGCAAAGAAAGAAATTGATGATGCGTTTTTATTAATTTGGGGCGATGTCCTGGCTGAAATTGATTTAACGGATTTTATTTCTTTTCACAAAGAGCAAAATACAATTGGTACATTAGCCTTAACTTCTGTTGAAGACCCAAGTCAGTTTGGAGTTGTAAATCTAAATGGCAATAAAATTACTGGTTTTTTTGAAAAACCAAAAAAAGAAGAAGCGCCTTCAAATTTAATAAATGCTGGGGTTGCAATTTTTGAACCAGAAATTTTTAAGATAATTCCTAACAGACCCGCTTCTATTGAAAAAGAAATTTATCCAAAATTAGTGAAAAATAATCAACTTTCAGGATATGCTTTTGAAGGACAATGGTTTGATACTGGTACTCCAGAGTCTTATGAAAAAGCAATCAAAAATTGGCAGAAAAAGAAAAAACGAGCTGGTTAACGCGGGGGTATGTAAAATTATCGACCGGAGAAATTTCCCCCGATAATTTTACACAAATGCGTTTAGCAACCAGCTCGTCGAGATGCAGGCTTTTGACCTGCCGGTTCTTAGCTCTTGGTAGATTGCGGATGATATTTCCGCCAACTGCTCCCAAGAGCAAAAAGATATGCTCCCAAACAAGGAGGAGCTCCGGCAAAAACCGGTCCTTGCAAGGAAGAAGCGACAAAAACCACGATAATGAGGAGTAAAGAAATCGCTCCCCAAAAAAGTGGTTTTGCTGATCGCGCTGTTAGCCATCCGAGGATGGCAAGCATGATCAGTGCTGCGAATGTGCCATCAGGCAGAGCTCCTGTTGGCACTTGCTCCATGTATTTCTGCATTGTCATCGCTCCTTTCGAGCGAGCCTAGCGCAAGGCTAGGAAACTGGATTTCAAGCTATTATTATATTATCATAATGTTTAAAAAAAGTCAATACTTAAATCGCATAATCTTAATCAGCCACAAATTAACCTTGACAAACAAAAGCCAAATATTATACAATTAACTTGAAATAAGGGAGGAGCAAATGGACAAAAATATTTTACGAAAATTACTTCAAAATTTACAAATTGTAATGCGTTGCCCAAAATGCGGCAAACCATATAATATTGATGAAATAAATTTAAAAGGTTTTTCAGGCAATACTTATATGTTGCAAATGGAATGCTCGAATTGTCATATGCCAGTTCAGGCAAATATTTCAATTTCAAATAATTTGTCTGAAGTTTCTTCAAAACCACAAAACATTTTTGAACAAATGCCAAAAATTTTTCAAGAACCGATTACTCCGCCAAGCGTTTATCAAAAACCTAAAAAAATTGAAAAAAGAAATCATAAACCAATTACAATAGATGAGATTATTGATTTTCACGAATTTTTAAAATCATATAACGGCAGAATTGACCAAATATAGCTTATTAAAGAAATCAAAAATATAAATCCCTGATTTTTCAGGGATTTAAAAATTAAAAAATGGAAAAAACTATTTTAAAAGCAGAAAAAAGAGACAAAATTAGCAAAGGATTATTTTCTCTTCGAAAAAAACAATGGATCCCAGCTATTTTGTATGGCAATAAAACACCAAATATCCCGCTTCAAATTTATATCCGCGATTTTAATTTTGCTCTAAAAACTGCAGGCCAATCATCACTTGTTGATTTAAGTATTGGAGAAGAAAATCCAATAAAAACAATCATTCACGATGTTCAATACGATCCAAAAACCGGTGAAGTTATTCATGCCGATATTTATAAAGTTGATATGAATAAAAAAATCCGCACTGAAGTTCCAATAAAACCAACGGGTGAAGCTCCTGCAGTAAAAGATTTGGAAGGTAGTTTAATAATAAATTTAAATGAAATTGAAATTGAATGTTTGCCCAGTGATTTAATCAATGAAATTGAAATTGATATTTCAAATCTTAAAACTTTTGAAGATAAAATTTTAGTTAAAAATTTAAATTTATCAGAAAATATTGAAGTTTTAAATGATAAAGAAGAAACAATCGCTTTGGTAAACCCACCTCGAAGCGAAGAAGAACTTGAAGAACTTGATGAGCAAGTTGAGGAAAATGTTGAAGATGTTGAAGTAACAACTGAGAAGAAAGAAGCTGAAGAAGGCGAAAACGCTGAAACTGAAACAACTTCGAAAGAAGCAGTTATTGAAACTCCAACAGAACAAACCCCAGAAACTCAAGAAACTGAAGAAAAATAAAATAGATACTAAAAAAACGGCTTGAGCTTTAAGCCGTTTTTTGATTTAAGAGAATAATATTTTTTTGATTTCAGCTAACGTTAGCGTGTATAAGAAGTTCAATCGGCTTGCTTATTATTTTATCATAGAGGAAGCGAAATTTGGACTAAAGAAAAAATACAACCTTTAAAAATTATTAATGCATTTTTTTTGAACCTCATACATGCTGTTATATGCTGTATTTTTACCATATCGTACTATAAGGGAAAATATTATTAGGTAGCAGTTGCAATCCCTCAAAATATACCCCATCTGATAAACAACCACTGCCACAGCTGTTATATTCAATTTGAACAGAGAAAAGCAGAAAAAATATCAAAAATACCCAAAATAATACTAAGCGCCATTTAGAGAAACCCTTTTTTCGTAGTAAAAATAAAATAACAGCTAAAAATCCGAATAAAAATCCTAATACAGTAATATAGATATATGTTTGTTGTGTACAAACATCTGGACATATCATCATCGAATCCATAATGTTTTTAAGTTAAATGATAAAAAATATGGCGTATAATGCGCGACGGTTATATTTAAAGTTTACAACAAAACCAAAGGTTTTGGAAGTAAATTTCGTATAGCCAACATTTTAATTATTTTAATACAAAGCGTCTTTACTGTTGGTAGAAAAATGCAAAATTATTTATTAAAAAAATTCTTTATTATTTGGTTCCCATGAAATGCAAGATTCATCAAATTAAGTTCTTCTTCTGAAAAATATTTTATTTTTTGACCTTCATTCAAATTCGTTTGATCTATATCAATATTAATTTTTTTATAAAAAACGATCTCTGTTATATCGCGCCACTGAAAAATTTTAAAAATATCAAAATCTTTTAGGTTTAACTCCAACTCCTCACGCATTTCTCTGATGATGGCCTTTTCAGGAGTTTCGCCTTCTTCGATTTTACCTCCTAAAATATCCCATTGGTTAGGGTAAGGAATGGTAGGATTATTATCTCTTAGGAAAAGAAGAATTTTCCCTTCGCTATTTTCAAATAATATACTAACAGCTTTTTCCATAAAATTATTTTTTATTTTTAATAATGTCATGTATCTTTGAAGTTACGGGAGCAATTTGGGAGGAGAAGTCTGCAAGACTTCGTAACCTCATATCCCTTGTTATATTCCCCGTAGGGCTGAAATTTAGTGCAACGTCCCGAAGGCAAATTTCAGAGTCGTCGTGCCTAAATAAAGTCTTGTGGATGGGTGCCTTAATCAAGTTCATTTTTTAAAATCTTATAAAATCTATCTTTTGCCAATTTTTCGTACCAAGGGTGATGTCCACAATTATTCAATAAAAAGAATTTGAAATCTTTTATTGTTTTTGAAAGTGGGATTTTAACTCCTTCAAAAGGATGTGGATCATAATCCCCATGGATGGCTACAACTGGGCATTGAATATCTTTTGCATATCCTAATAATCTGTCACTTTTTCTTAATTCACTAGCTTCTGACCAAACGTTTTGATAAATGTCCAGTTGAAATTCAAGAGCAGATTCATCATGTGGGATTTCCTGATAAGAATCTGCTTTAGACATTAATTTTCCAAAGTTTTTCATGAGAATTTCTTTGTTTTTACTGCTTGGATTACTTAATGATTCCATTAATGAATCTAATTTTGCTTTCTCGTCTTCAGCTAAACGAGATAATCTAGTCTTCATAATTTCTTTTGCATAAATTTCTTCAAATGGTCCACTTCCAACAAGAATTAGTTTTCTTATATATTTTGGATATTTAGCAGTAAAAATAAAAGCTAGCCATGCACCCCAAGACCAGCCAATCAAAGTAACTGTATCCGAAGAATTATCATCAAGAATAGATTTAAGCTCTTCAATTTGTCCTTCAATACTATCTTTAGTTTGAAACGGTTCGAGAACTCCATAGTTTGATGATAATTCTTCTGCAATTGGAGCCATTGCTCCAGGCGCTCCCGGTCCTCCATGAATTACTATGATTTTAAAGGGGGCATCGCCATACTCTCTTGGGTTTTTCATAATCATATTATAAGTAAAAATTAACAAGATAATAAATCTTTTAGCACCCATCCAATCCTAATAAATAAACGCTATGATTGAATATAATGCGCGGCGGCTATACTTGAAGTTTACGACAAAAATAAAATTTTTGGAAGTAAATTTCGTATAGCCGACAGTTAGGCGAAGCTTCGCTGAGCCCTAACGGGCGGGAACCGCCGCGCATTAGGTGAAATTGAGCGAAGCGAAATTTTGCCTAACTGGTTATTATATGATGTGTTTTCACAATTCAAAACATAATTTGTATATTATA
>CAYUUY010000003.1:0-24879 GCA_964448035.1 uncultured Candidatus Saccharibacteria bacterium | reverse complement strand
GTGACTATTACTATATCATAAATTTATAAAAAATCAAGCTGCAAGTTTTACTCAAGTTACAGGATTAGATAAAATAAAAATATGAATTATATTAGTATTTTTATTATTTTAGTATTGTTGATTTCAATAATAAGCGGTTTTAAGCGCGGATTGATAGATGGATTATTTAATTTTGTTGCTTTTATTTTTTCTTTTTTATTAAGTCTTGTTTTATACAAATATTTTGCAAATTATTTAGCTTTAAAATATACACTTGGGATAGAGCTAGCAAAAATTATTTCTTTTTTAGCAATTATTGCAGCACTAGAAATTATTTTTTCAATTTTATCTTTTTTTATTGTAAAAAAAATAAAAAAATATTTTGAAAAATATAATGCTAGTTTGCTTGATAATTTTTTAGGAATTATTCCAACTTTTTTTGTTACTTGGGTAATTTTAGCAATAACTTTGATTGGTATTTTAACAATTCCAGTTAATCTTGGAATAAAACAAGAAGTTCAAAATTCAAAAACCTCAAATTTAATTATTAAATCTTTTGGAAATTTAAAAAATAAAATCAGTGATTTATTTGCAAGCGCCATAAATTCTGCGCAAGATCTTCACAAAGCAGTTTTGCCAGGAGAAGAAATAACTTTTCAATTTCCTGACGATTTAGTTTTGGAAAAAGATTATTCTCAAGAAAAACAAATGCTCGAATTGATAAATCAAGAAAGAATTAAAAACAAACTACCAGAATTAAAATTTGATGACAAATTAGCTAAAGTTGCCAGAGATCATTCTAAAGAAATGTTTGAATTTTCTTATTTTGATCATGTTTCACCGATAACCGGCTCACCCGCAGATAGAATTAACAATGCTCAAATAAATTATTTAATGGCTGGTGAAAATTTAGCTTATGCGCCAGACTTACAAGCTGCTCATGACGGGCTGATGAATAGTCCAGAGCACAGAGATAATATCTTGTCTAAAGATTATACTTATGTTGGGATTGGAATAATTACTACTAACAACTGGGGCACAATGTATACTCAAAATTTTATTAAATAGATTGAAAAAAAGCTCTGAAAATGATATGATTTGATTGTTAATCTGTATTTAGTATTTTTTATTAATAAGATTTTTTGCTTAATTTTAAAAATTTTTGTTTTTTACTTTTAATTTTTCATCTATTTTACGCACCCATAGCTCAGTTGGTTAGAGCGTTACATTGACATTGTAGAGGTCAGTGGTTCGAGTCCACTTGGGTGCACCAGTTTTATAAAATATTATTCGTTAAATAAATAGCTTATAAAAGCTATTTTTAATTACTGGACATTTTTAAAATTTTATGTTATTTTTAATTGTAAAGGGAAAACGCACATATCAAAAAGAAAGGTCTGATAACAAATGGCAACGCTCAAGATAGTTATCCCTGATGGATCAATGCAAAATAGAATAGTTGATCTATTTGAAAGGGCTGGTATGTCTATTTTGGTTGAAAGACCTAGAACCTGTAAAGGGGTTGTTCCTGCCGCTAGCTGGATATCTGAAGTTGCTTTTCAAAGACCACAAGAAATACCTAATTATCTTGAAAAAGGCAATTTTGATATTGCTATTGTCGGCGAAGATTGGATTGCTGAGTGTGGTTATGAATTTCCTGTTTTACTTAAAATGGCAATAGGTAGAAAAGGAAACCAAGCAGTTAAGATTATTCTGGCGGCGAAAAAGAATAGACACTTTTTTAACATAAGCTTTCTACCAAAAGGCGGAACAGTTGCAACTGAATATCCAAACTTAACCAAACGATTCTTTGATTCAAGAGGAAGAGCTGATATAAACATTCTTCCATCGTTTGGGAATACTGAACTAAAAACTGATTTTGGAGCAGACGCAATTGTAGACGTAACTGAAAGCGGCATTTCTCTTGCAGAAAACGGTTTGGAGATTATTGAAACTATAATGCTTTCTAACACATTGGTTGTCACCAACAAAACATCTTTGGAAAATCCAGAAAAGAAAAACCTCATGGAATTCTTTGCAAGCCTAATCAAAGGAGCATACCAGGCTGAATGTTACGTAATGATAACTGCCAATGTCCCAGACAACAAACGTAACAAAGCTGCCCAGATCATGGGTGGACTAAAAGGACCAACTTATTCACCAGTTATCAGAACTGAAGGTTGGTCTGCTTTACAAGCTATAGTTCTAAAAGAAAAGCGTTTAGAAATCATTCAAAATCTATACGAAATTGGAGTTACAGACATTATTGTTACCCCAAATATAACCTTTATCATGACTTGAACAAAACCACTATGTTGCAAATGCCCATGGTGGCTTTTTTTATTAGAATATTATTTTATTTTATCTAGTTCTTCTCTAACAACTTCCCTGTCATCCCAATCATATTTTTTACCACCAATAATAATAGATTGCTCTGCGCCTTTACCGGTTATAAGTACATAGTCATCTTTTTCAGCCAATTCTAAAGCTTTTTTGATTCCAGCGCGACGATCTTCAATTACAAATAAATCTTTGTCTCTGGTTTTTCCATTTTTCTCTGCTGATTTGGCAATATCTTCTAAGATTTCTTTTGGATCATCTTCATAAGGATCTACATTTGAAACAACAACATAATCAGCCTCCTTGGCTGCAATTTCTCCCATAATTGGTCTTTTTGTTTTATCTCGTCCCCCACCTTCGGCACCTAAAAGAATAACTATCTTTGCTTCTGGCTTTTTAATTTTTTCAACTGTCTCAATAATTTTAGTAATACTTTGTTTTTCATGAGCATAATCTACATATACATTAAAATTTTGACCAGCATAAATTGGTTCCATCCGACCAGGAATTATTTCTAAATTTTTAAGTCCTTTAACAATTTTATTTTGATTAATTTTAAAAAGATCTGCTATTGCGATAGCAGGTAATGCATTATAAACATTAAATTTCCCCAAAATTTTTGTTTGATATGTTTTGTTATTGACTGAAAAATAAACTCCTGATTTTTCTTCGCGAATATTTTGCGCTCGATAATTTGCCTGATTTTTTATTCCATAAGAAATTTGTTCGTCAGCCCGAAAAGACAAAAAATATTTTCCAAATTTATCATCAATATTTGAAATTATAATTTTTGGAACTTTTTGATTTTGGATTGTTTTTCTTTTTAAATCTTCTAACTCTTGAAAAATTTTTGCTTTTGCCTGGCGGTATTCATCAAAACTGTTATTATGCGAAGACAAATGCTCTGGATAAATATTTGTAAAAATTAAAATATCATAATTTATTCCTTGATGACGAAATTGTTTTATGCCCTCTGAAGTAGTTTCAACAATACAAAATTTGCATTCAGCTTTAACCATTTTTGACATTAGCTCTGGTATTATAAATCTTCCAGGCATTGTCATATGATATTTGTTCATCATTTCTTTTTTACCAATCCGGATATTCGCAGTTGAAATTATACCAGTTTTATAACCTGCTGTTTCAAGCACTGACCAAATATAGTTTATTGTCGAAGTTTTTCCTTTAGTCCCAGTTACACCAATTATTATCATTTTTTCAGAAGGATATTTGTAATATTTGTGACCTGAAAAAGCCAATATTTGATGATATTTACTAAACAATTTTTCTGGTAAAATTTTTTTAATTATTTTTTTCATACCTATATTATAGAAATTTTTTACTTAAAATGGAAATTTTTGCAGCTTTTGATAAAATAAGATTGATGAAGAAAACTTTACAAAAAACTTTTGGTTATGCTTTTTCCGGAATAAAAATCCTTTTTTTAAGAGAGTGGAAATTTTGGCTTTATTCAATAATCTCAATTATTTTAATTTTTTTAGCTTTGATTTGCAATTTTCACAGATTAGAAATGATTATTCTAATTGCAATGATTGGTCTTGTTTGGGCTGCAGAAGCGATAAACACCATAATTGAAATGTATTTTGATCATTACTATCCAGAACAAAAAAAAGAAACTCAAATACTAAAAGATGCTTCAGCTGCTTTTGTTTTAATTTGCGTTATTACTGCTAGCATTGTTGGAATTTTACTTTTTTATTCTTATGTAAAATAATAATTTGCGTTAATAATGTTAAAATGCTTTTCTGTAACGTTTCGCGCTATATGATAAGTTGATAAAATTTTTAAAATATTTGCCCCAACCAGGATTCGAACCTGGATCAATGGCTTAGGACGCCACTGCTCTATCCATTGAGCTATCGGGGCAAGTTAAGATAATTGTACCCTATTAACCCTTTATTATTCAAGTAAATTGTGATAAAAATGAATTAGCGGGGTATGGCCTAATTGGCAAGGCGCACGCTTCGGGTGCGTGAGGATCTGAGTTCAAATCTCAGTACCCCGATAATCGGAAAAATAATAACAATATGGAAAATTACAAAATTGAAATTAGTACAAAAACAATTTTAAAAACTCTGCTCGTTTTTTTAGCAGTAATTTTTATTTGGGCAATTAGAGATATTGTAATAATGTTATTACTTGTTTTTGTTATAGTGGCAGCGCTTGGTCCAGTGGTTGATAGACTGCAAAATTATAAAATTCCAAGACCCATTGGTGTTTTGGTTGTTTATTTATTTTTTGTTGCTTTAGTGGTTTTGCTTTTTGCTCTAATTCTCCCGCCTCTTATTACTCAAATTAAAGAATTAGCAAATGATTTACCTTATTATAGTCAAAAAATACTGCCAATTTACAACACAATTCAAGACGAAACAACAACTTTAGGAAAAGTTTTAAACCAACCAATTCATTCTCTATCTGATAATCTTAATAATGTCGCAAATTCAATTTTTCAAGTTGGCGGTAGCTTATTCAATGGAATTGGAGCAATTATTACTGTTATTGTTCTTACTTTTTATTTGTTGCTTGAAGAAAAAGGAATTAAAATTTTCGCAGAATCTTTAATCCCAAAAAATAAAAAAGAATCATTTATTATTCTGATTGATAAAATTTCAGTTAAATGGGGCGGCTGGCTAAGAGGCCAATTTCTACTAATGCTAATTATTGGGATTGCTAATTATATTGGACTACTCGTTTTTGACGTTCCTTTTGCCTTAGCTCTAGCAATGATTGCCGGCTTTATGGAAATTGTCCCTTATCTTGGACCAATTTTAGGAGCAGCTCCTGCAATTTTAATTGCGCTTGTAATTTCCCCTTGGACAGCTGTTTTTGTCGCAATTTGGTATATTGTTGTTCAACAACTTGAAAATCATATTTTAGTACCAAAAATAATGCAAAAATCAGTTGGGCTTTCGCCAATCACAACAATTATTGCGCTTCTAATTGGCGCGAAATTAATGGGAATAATTGGCATGGTTTTGGCTGTACCTATTGCAGCTGGCGCTGCTGTTACTTATGAAGAGTGGTTAAAAATTAAAAATAATAATGTATAAAATTTTATCAAAAAATAAAAAAGCATTAACAAAATATCAAATATCTGACCGGCTCGAAGCCGGTATTGTTTTAAAAGGACACGAAGTAAAAGCTGTAAAATCTGGGAAAATGAATTTAGCAGACAGCTATATTACAATTAATAAATCCGAAGCTTTTTTAAAAAATGCTCATATTTCTCAATATGAAAAAAGTTCTGAAAACGATTATAATCCCAAAAGAGATCGTAAATTATTATTAAAAACAAATGAGATTAAAGAATTAGATATTAAAAATAAAAAAGGCTTTACGGTTGTGCCAATTAACGCTTATTTAAAAAAATCTTTTATAAAACTTGAGATAGCAATTGTTAAGTCAAAAAACAAACGTTCTAAAAAAGAAGAATTAAAAAAGAAAAGTATTCAAAGACAAATAGCTGAAGAATTAAAAAATATTTAAGAACTCGCTTTAAGCTTTTTCATAAACTTTTGAGTTGGCTTAAAACTTGGTTTATAACTAGTGCCGATTTTTATTAGTCTGTTTTTATCTTGGGGATGAACAATTCTTCTTGCCTTTCTTTTAGAAATATAAAAAGTTCCCAGCCCTGTAATTTTGATTCTTTTATTTTGAGAAAGTTCTTTTGTTAGAACTTTTATAAAAGCTTGCATCATTTTCGAAGCTTCTTTATGAGTAAAACTATTGTTTTTTGCCATTTGCGACAAAAGTTCTTTTTTATTCATCTCTCCTTTATTTTAAAAAAATTACTTCGCATAATCAACTGCCCGAGTTTCTCGAATTACATGAACTTTAATTTGACCTGGATATTTTAATTCTTTTTCAATTTTACGAGCAATATTTTTTGCCAGCTTTTCTGATTGTAAATCATCAATTTCTTGTGGTTTTACAAAAATTCTGACTTCTCTTCCAGCTTGAATTGCGTATGATTTTTCAACTCCTTCAAAACTATTAGCAACATTTTCTAAATCTTCAAGTCTTTTAATATATGATTCCAGATTTTCTCTTCGCGCACCAGGTCGTGAAGCAGAAATTGCATCGGCAGCTTGAATAATTCTACCCATCATATTTTGTTCTTTTTCTTCATGATGAGAACCTATTGCCTGAATTATCTCTTCTGAAATCCCGTATTTTTTTGCAATATCCATCCCAATAATTGCATGGGAGCCAGGAACTTCGTGATCAACTGCTTTACCAATATCGTGAAGCAATCCTGCTTTTTTAACATCATTTGCATTATATCCAAGCTCTGAAGCAATAATTCCTGCAATATGAGCAGTTTCAACAGAATGTTTTAAAACATTCTGACCATAGCTTGTTCGATATTTTAATCTTCCTAAAATTTTTACTAAATCTGGGTGTAAACCTGCAACTCCAACTTCATAAATTGCTTGATCCCCAGCTTTTTTAATATCTTCAGAAATTTGTTGTTTAGCTTTTTCAAGTAATTCTTCAATTCTACCAGGATGAATTCTGCCATCTGAAACCAATTTTTCCAAAGCAATTTTTGCAATTTGTCTGCGCACTGGGTCAAAACAAGAAATCACAACTGCTTCTGGAGTATCATCGATAATCACATCAACCCCAGCCTTTTTTTCAAAAGATTGAATATTTCTTCCTTCTCGACCAATAATTCTACCCTTCATTTCCTCTGAAGGCAAACTAATTGTCGCTACCGTATTTTCAGTTGCTAAATCAGAAGCTAATCTTTGAATCGAAAGCGTTAAAACTTCTCGCGCTTTTTGATCAACTTCTTCTTGACTTGAATCTTGAATTTCTTTAATTTTTTTGACAATATCGTCTTTATATTCTTTTTCAACTAAATTCATTAAATTTTTAAGAGCTGTTTCTTTGTTTGTTTTAGAAATTTTTTGCAAAACTAAAAGTTGCTCTTTTTTTATTTCTTGTATTTTTTCTTTAAGTTTTTGAATTTCTATTACTTTTTGAGAAATTGATTGTCTTTCGTTCTCAATTCGATTTTCTTTTTGATCAACTTGAGCTTCTTTTCTGCGAATGTCTTTTTCTAAATCGATTAATCTTTGCTCTTTTTTATCAAGATCCTTTTTACTTGAATCTTTAATTTTATAAGCTTCGTCTTTAGCTGCAAGTAAAATTTCTTGTTTTTCTTTTTCTGCTTTTTCAATTAATTCATTAGCTTTTTCTTCTTGTTTAATTAATTTTTTGTCTGTTAATAATCTTCTTAAAAAATAACCTGCCACGCCAGTAACAATCGGCAAGCCGACAAGTAACACTATAACCAAATTGTTCATATATTCCTTTCATATTTTGTAAAAAGCGATATTATAAATATAACTAATTTCAAGTAAAATGTCAATTGTTTATTTATGAGTTTTCGAGTTTAGACATTCTGGCGCTTGATTTCTTTAAAGCTAAAAAAGATAAAAAGCCAATAGGCATAATCAACCAAAAAGAAATCAATCTATAAATCAAAACGCTAAAAACCGCTGGTGAGGCTGGAATTCCAAAACCGATCAGAAGTAAAGTGCTTACACTCTCATTAATTCCTAAGCCTCCTGGGATAAAAGTAATCAGTGACGCAATTGTGGTTACTGAATATGTAAAAAATAAAGGTCCGAAACCAAGATTATAACCAAACCCAGCAATAATTAAATACAAACACATCGCATCGCCAATCCAATAAATAAGCCCTGCCAGAATTACCCGAAAAGCAGTTTTACGATCTTTTTTAAATAACGAAAACCCAGTCCAAATTTCATTAATAATTCTTGTGATATTTTCCGAACTAACTAAAACGCGGTGAGCAAAAATTTTGCCAAACCAGTTGATGAATCGAAACAGTTTTTCTGCAGATTTGTAAAATTTATCTTTATTTCTGATTCTTGAAATTACCCAAAAAATAAACAAAATCGCAAAAACCAAAAGTGCAAATACAACAATACGTTTTGTTTCTGTAATCGCAGGATAAGAATGAACAAAAAACAAACTACAAAAAAGTAAAATAAAAAGAGCTAAATACATAAAAATACCACGAATCATAAACATAAAAAGCATATCGCCAGAAGAAATTCCTTTTTTCCTAAACAAATACATATAAAGGCCAACTTCTCCTGCTCCAGCGATTGGAAAAAAATGCATTGCAAAATAACCAATAGTTGCCATTTTAAATAAATCTCTAAATCGAATAACATAACCAATGCGCTGAAAAATAAAACGCAACATAAAAGAACCGCCCAAATAACTTAAAATCTCGAAACAGATTGCTAAAATAATAAAAAGTGGGTTTAACTGACGCGCTAAAATCCAACCTTCTTTAGCACCAATTAATTTTGTGCCAATAAAATAAACTGCAATTGCGCCGCAAAATAGAAAAATTAATTTGCTCCAAGAAAATTGCAAATAGCTTTTGTTTTCAGTTTCAGTTTTTATGCTCATTTAAAAATTATAAAGCTTGCTTGCTTATTATTATGATAATAAAAAAATGTTATTTTTACAATAATCATTAATAAACAAATATTTATGTTTACTTTTTGTGCTTGAATTGATATAATTATTTTTGTTAAATCAATGTTTTATGCAAAAAATCAGTGAATTTTTGAAATTTTTGGTCGTTGATTTGTCAAAATATTGAAATCACATTTTGGCCCCATCGTCTAGTGGTCAGGACGTCAGCTTTTCAAGCTGAAAACACGGGTTCGACTCCCGTTGGGGCTATGAAATTAATTAATATACAAAAATTAATAAATCAAAATTATTGTAGCCACTCCGTGGCTGGATAGTTTTTGATAATAACGGTTCTGTAATTACCAATGCATCCTAAATAAGCTAAAGTGAATTTTAAGATTGGATTCTGAAACATTGCCTTTGCCTTAATTAATTTGAACTTGCCGCGTCGCTTCGCTCCTCGCAATGACAATTTTTTGTCATCCCGAGCGTCAGTGAGAGATCTCTAAACTTGTTTGATATGTATCTTTGTGTCTCATTCGCGAAAGATTCTTCGTTCCACTCAGAACGACAGGGTTGAGTGTCATCCTCTTATTTATCTCGACTTTAGGCGGCAATCTCTTAACCTGTCATTCTCAAGTTTGACTTGGGAAACTATTTCCTTGTCATTCCCGACTCTGATTGGGAATCTATATAATAAAATATTCGTATTTCTATTGATATGGATTCCGTGTCGCAGCACGGAATGACAGGAAAATAATTCAGAGTGATAAAGACAGGAATGATAGAAAGGGTGGGTAATGAGTGATAAAAGAAAGTATCACGCAGAACAAAATTTTTATTGTTCGAATGAAATGAGAACTTTAAATGCTTGGTAGTTATCGTCCTGCATTTAGCAGGACTCGAACAGTAATGTTTCTATCTATTAACTTTTAGCTATTAGCTAATAGCTACTGATTTAATCTTTTTGAGATCTGAGTTATTATCTATTAATTAGTTTAGATCGTAATATAGTTTTTAATTTTTTCAAAAGTTTTTTCGCCAATTCCTTTTACGTTTGTAATTTGGTCAATTGATTTGAACCCGCCACTTGAATTTCGATAATCAATTATTCTTTGAGCATAAGCCGGACCAATTCCTGGTAATTTATCCAGTTCAGACAAAGATGCGGAATTAATATTTATTTTTCCTTGAATGTCTGGCGCTTTTGTGCTAGTTGATTTAGAAGTGCTTGAACCCGCAACTTTTGATTCTACTTCTTGAGTTGTTGTGGTAAATGTTTGGCTTGATTCTGAAATACTGGTTTTTATAGGAATAATTATTTTTTGACCATCAGAAAGAATTTCAGCACGATTTATTTGCTTTGCTAAATCATTTTCAGAAACATCTTTTGTAATCCCGCCAGCAAGTTTAATTGCATCTTCAACAATTGATCCTTCTTTTATTTGATAAACTCCAGGCTTTTTAACAGCGCCTGAAATATCAATTCTAACAATATTTGAATTTAAATTTTCAGATTTCGAAGATCTGTCAAAAAAGAAAATTAAACTACCAGCAATAATTAAAAAAAATAAACCTAAAATTAAAATTGATTTATTTTTATCAATAAAATCCCATATTTTTGATTTTTTCTTATCCTCTATCCCCCTCATAATTTTATTTTAACAATATTTATGGAAAAATAAACTATTCATATTTTTTTAAATTCAATCTCTTTAATTTTATTTTTAAGCTTTGAATATTTATTAATCTTTAAAACAATTTTCTCTGCTTCCTGACGCGCATTCTTAATCGCTGATAAATTTCCGAGTTCAGCAATTTTTAGATCTAGATAACCAGACTGCTGAATTCCGTAAATTTCGCCTGGACCACGTAATTTCAAATCAATATCTGCTAATTTAAAACCATCTGAAATTTGCTCCATTGCTTTAAGGCGAGCGTTTTCTTGGGCTTCAAATTTTTCTAAAAAAAGCAAACAAAAAGATTGGTGCTTACCTCTGCCAACTCTTCCTCGAAGTTGGTGAAGTTGTGCTAAGCCAAATCGTTCTGCCCCTTCAATCATAATTATACTCACGTTCGGGATATCAATTCCAACTTCAATTACTGAAGTTGAAACTAAAATTTGATATTTTTTATTTTTAAAATCAAACATAATTTTATTTTTTTCTTTTGATTTCATTTTTCCGTGGAGAAGCGCAATTTTTAAATTTGGAAATTGTTTTAATAATTTTTTGTGCTCAAAAACAACTGCTTTTCGATTGTCATAATCAATATTTTCTCCAGCTTCAATTAAAGGACAAACCACAAAAGCTTGTCTTCCATTTTTAATTTGATTTAAAAGAAATTGATAAGCTTTTTTACGCTGTTTTTCAGAAATAATTTTTGTAACAATTTTTTGTCTATCTTTAGGTAGTTCATCAATAATCGAAACATCTAAATCACCAAAAAGCGCCAAATTAAGCGTGCGCGGAATTGGAGTTGCAGTCATAAGTAAAATGTGCGGAAAAAATTTTGATTTTTCTCGTAAGGCTAATCTTTGCTTTACCCCAAACCGATGTTGTTCATCAATCAAAACCAATCCTAGATTATGATATTTCATATCTTTTGATATTAAAGCCTGAGTACCAATCACTATATCAATTTCACCTAATTTAATTGCTTTTTTAAGATCTGATCGCTTGATCTTTTTCTGATCCAGCCCAAAAATTTCTGCTTTTGAAGAAGTTAATAAAGCAATTGAAATTTGATGATTTTTCAAAAGTTTTTTAAAAGTTTCAAAATGTTGAAAAGCCAAAACTTCAGTTGGCGCCATTAACACACTTTGAAAATGATTTTCTGCTGCAACTGCGCTTGCTATTGTAGCCACAATTGTTTTCCCGCTACCAACATCTCCTTGGAGTAAACGATTCATTGGCTTTTTTAAACAAAGATCTTTTAAAATTTCAGAGGTTGTCTTTTTTTGAGCATTTGTCAGCCTAAAATTTAAATCTTTAATGATTTTTGCAATTGTTTTTGGTTTAGATTTTATAATCGGCGCTTTTTGTGTTTGCCAATTTTTTTTTGCTAAAACTGCTTTGAGCTGAAGCAAAAAAAGTTCATCAAAGCCAAGCCTTTTGCGAGCGCATAAAATATCTTTTTGATTCTTTGGCTGATGAATTTTTTTGATTGCCGAATCAAGCGAAATTAAATTTTGGGATTTGATAATAGTTGTTGGCAAAAATTCTGGGATTTTATTTTTTTTAAGTACTCGATAAATAATATTACGAATTTGTTTTGAACTAATTTTTGCAGTTAAAGGATAAATTGGAATAATTTTAGGCGCTGAATTAGCCACGATTTCGTATTCAGGAGATTGAATAAAAATTCCATATTTCTGGCTAATTATTTTACCAGAAACAATAATTTCAGTTCCTTTTTTTATATTTTGTGTTAAAAATGGCTGGTTAAACCAAACAAGCTTTATTGACCCTGAAGAATCTTTTAAAATAGCATTCGTAATTTTCATTCTCCGCCTAAAACTCCGGGCATTGGAAATCGAAATAATTTTGCCTTTCAAAATATTCTCTTTACCAATTTGAATTTGAGAAATTTTTTTGATTTGAGAAAAATCTCGATAGCGATATGGGAAATGATACATTAAATCTTTAATTGATTCAATTCCAAGACGCTTTAGTTTTTGCGCAGTTTTTTCACCAATACCAGAAATTTTTTGCACTTTCGTGTTTAGATTCATAAAAGTTCAATTATCCCCCCGCCTAAAACTTTTTTATTTTGATAAAAAACAATTGATTGGCCAGGTGCAATTGCTCTTTGCTTTTGGCTAAAAACAACTTCCAAATTATCACCAGCTTTAGATAGAATTACTTTTCTTGCTGAATGTTGATATCTTATTTGCGCCTGAATTTTAGATTTTTTTGACAGCCCAATAATTTCTTCGATTTTAATAAATAAATTTAGATCTGCAGCAATTAATTTTTTACCAAAAACTTCTTTATTTCTGCCTAAAACAAGCTGATTTTTTTGAAAATCTTTTTTAATCACATACCGCGGCAAAGAATCTGGGTACAGGTTTTTAATTTCTGGCAAATTTTGTCTTTGACCAATCGTATAATATTCAAGTCCTTGATGTTTTCCTATAATATTTTTGCTAGAATCAATAATATTTCCGGGTTTTGATTTTATATATTTTTTCAAATAATTTTGAAGTTTTTTAGTTGCAATAAAACAAGTTTCTTTACTTTCTTTTATTTGAGCTGAAGGCAAATTGTTGTTACTGGCAATCTCATAAACTTTTGACTTTTTAAAATTTCCTAATGGAAATAAAATTTGATTTAACCATTTTTTTGGCAAATTCCATAAAAAATATGATTGATCTTTATGCATATTTTGCCCACGAAATAAAATAGATTTTGGTTTTTGAAAATCTTTTTGATAATTTTTTGCATAATGCCCTGTTGCTACAAAATCAAAATTTTTCTTTTTGGCAACTTCAAGTAATTTATTAAATTTAATTTTTGAATTACACAACACGCATGGATTTGGTGTACCACCTTTTTTATATTCAGAAATAAAATAATTAATAATCTTTTTTTGGAATTCCTTTTCCATATCAATTTCAAGCAATTTTATTTTTAATGCTTTTGCCGCTTTTTTTGCTTCAGGTAAAGATTTATTTTGATTTTTATTCAATTTTAAATAACATCCGACAACTTTAAAACCAGCCTTTTTGAGTAAAAGACCAGAAACTGAAGAATCAATTCCACCTGAAATTCCCAACAAAACTTTTTTCATAAATTTTATTATATCAAAAGTAAAAACTGGCTTTTAGCCAGCTTTATTCTTCAACCGTAATTGCGTTACCAGGGCAACTTGCCGCCGCTTCTTTTGCTTTTTCTAAATCTTCGCAATCTGCTTTAACGAGAGGAACCCTGCTGTCACTAGGCTCAAAACAATCTGGCGCGATTCTAACGCACAAATTGCAACCCATGCATTTTTCTTTGTTAATGCTAATTTTCATTTAAACTCCTTAAAAGATTAAAAAAGATAAATACAAAGTCCAGCAATTAAAATAATAAATAAAATGATAATAGGAACACCTTCGCAACCATAAGGGTTGCTGCTTTTTGATGCCATATTGCCCTTCTTTTATTTTTTTATTACGATTTAAATATAACATATTTTTTTATTTTTTCAAATAATATAATAAAGGAGTTTTTTTGATTTTTGGCACAATTGCAGCATTAGCTCAAGCTTTAGGAATTATTACAGATAAATTAGTGCTTTCAATCTTTAAAATTAAACTAAAGCAATATGTACCATTTATTTTTGTTTTTTTAACATTGGTCAGTTTTATTTTATATCCTTATCTAGGCTTTGTTGATTTCGTGCAACTTTTAAATTTTAAATACATTATTTTATTTTTGTTAATGATTGGTGTTTCACTTTGGTGGAATTTATATTATTATCGAGGGATTCAAGAAGAGCAAGTTCAAGAGTTTGAACTAATTTTGATGCTTAATCCTCTGCTTGTAATTTTGCTATCAGCAATTTTTCTGCCCCAAGAAAGAAATCTTCATATTTTTGTTGCTTCAATTATTGCTGCGCTGGCTTTAATTTTTGCTCATTTAAAACGCGGTCATCTTAAATTTTCAACCAGTCACTACCGCCTAATTCTTTGCGTATTTTTAATGTCAATTGAAGTAATTATATCTAAATTTTTGCTTGAAATTTTTTCACCTGTTGCGCTTTATGGAATTAGATGCGCGATTTTAACGATTTTTTTAATTTTAATTTATAAGCCAAAGCCATCCAAACTTACTCCGCGTTTTACTTGGATAATTCTTTTTAACGCGATTCTTGCTGTTAGCCAGATGGTATATCGTTATTACGGCTATAAATATATTGGAGTAATGATCACAACCTTAATTTTAATGGCTGTGCCACCACTTGTTTATTTTGCGGCGATTAAATATTTTAAAGAAAAACTACGCGCCCGAGTAATTATTTCAGCCGCTATTATTTTAGCTTGTATTGTTTACGCGCTTCATTTTACTTAATTTTTTCAAATAACGGCTTTGGTTTGCCAGACTCAATTTGAACCAAAATTTTTTTTGATGTGCTTGGCATAAAAATATCAATTGCTTTAGCAACTGCTATTAAAACTGATAATATTCCTTCTTGTGGATCAAAAAATAAATTTTCAAGCTCAGCTTTTTTCCCTAATTTAAACATTTCCCACGGTTTTGTTTTATCAATTTTTTGATTTGCCTTTGCAATAAATTCAAAAATATGATTTCCCGCAGCCTGAAAATTAAACTCTGAAATTTCTTTTTTAATTTCAATTTCAAGCTCTGGTCGCCAGTTATCTGGCTTTTCCAGATTATACTTGCTGATCATTGCCAAAGTCCGATTAAGCAAATTTCCCAAGTTGTCAGCCAATTCCGAGTTATAACGTTTGTCTAATTTTTCCAAGCTGATATCTCCATCTGCTCCAAAAACAACTTCTGTTAAAATCAAATATCTAGCAGCATCTGCGCCATATCGTTTTACAAGCTCATCTGGGCTAATTACGTTACCAATTGTTTTTGACATTTTTTGACCATTAATTGTAAAATAACCATGAACAAAAATCTTCTTTGGTAATTCTTTTTCCAATGCCAAAAGAAGCGCTGGCCAAATTACTGAATGAAAACGTAAAATGTCTTTACTCATCAAATGTAAATCTGCTGGCCACAAATTTTCTTTGTGATTAATTTCCAGCGCTGATAAATAATTCAGAAGCGCCTCAATCCAAACATAAATTGTTTGTGATTTATCCCAAGGAAGCGGAATCCCCCATTCTACTTTTTGACGTGAAACTGCCACATTTGCCAATCCTTGCTTTAAAAATCCTAAAACTTCATGTTTTCTTTCAATTGGTAATATCTGGATTTCGTCACGCTCAATTAAATCACGAACTTTATTTTCAAATTCAGAAAGTTTAAAAAACCAAGCTTTTTCAGAAATAAATTCACATTTGGTTTTGTGATCTGGGCAGATATTTCCTTTCTCAAGTTCACGCTTATTTTTAAAAGCCTCGCAACCAGCACAATAATATCCTTTATAACTATCTTCGACTAAATAACCTTTTTCTTTAAGTTTAACAAGTATATCACTAGCAAAGTTTTTATGAGCTTCGCTAGTTGTTCTAATAAAATAATCATAGTCAATTTCCAATTTTTTCCAGGCTTCTTGAAATTCACCAGAAACTGAATCGCAAAAAGCCTGTTCGCTCTGACCTGATTTTTGAGCAGCCTGAGCAATTTTTGTTCCGTGTTCGTCTGTACCAGTTAGAAAAAATATTTCCGCATCAGGGTTAGTCTTTTTTTGATAGCGCGCTAAAACATCTGCAGCCAAAGTGGTATAAGCATGACCAATGTGTGGCTTGGCATTTACATAATAAATTGGGGTTGTTAAATAAAACTTTTTCATTTTTTATTAATGATAATTGTAAATTCACCTTTCTCTTTTATTATATCAAGAATTTCCGAAATTTTTCCTCGGTAAATGGTTTCGAATTTTTTTGTAAGTTCTCGACAAACAACTGCTTCTCTATCGCCTAAATGATTTTTGAATTCTGCAAGCGTTTTTTTAATTCGATAAGGTGATTCATAAAAAATAATTGGCAATTTATGATTTTTGAGCTCTGCGATCTGTTTTTGCCGACCTTTTTTCCGCGGCAAAAATCCTAAAAATAAAAATTTGTCTGTATCAAATCCTGAAATTGATAATCCAGCTGTAATTGCAGAAGCGCCAGGAATTGGAATAATCTCGATTTTTGATTTAATAGCTTGGCTAACTAAATATCCGCCTGGATCTGAAACTGCTGGCGTGCCAGCATCAGTAATTAAAGCTGCTGTCTGACCTAATTTGATGCGCTCAACGATTGACTGAACTCGAGGTTTGTCAGAAAATTTATGAAAGCTGATTAATTCTTTTTTAATATTATAATTTGACAAAAGACGCTTAGATTGACGCGTGTCTTCACAAATTATAAAATCAACACTTTTCAGCGTCTCGAGCGCTCGAAGCGTAATGTCTGAAAGATTTCCAATTGGCGTAGCAACAATAAATAATTTCATAGTAGACTTTCTATGAATTTTATTATACAATATTTTTAACAAACAAGCACGCATTTTTGCTTGTCAATGTACCTGAACAATCTGGAAAAGGAGTGAACGCTGATGATAGCGCGAATAGCATCTTGAGTCAAACATCTATGAAAAATGCATAGATAATAATAGTCGAAAACCACGTCATTATTCAATTTCCTCCTCCATGTTCAAACTGATAACCTCACGCACATCCCCCACAACAAAAACACTGCCTTGTAGGCACACAGCCCGCCTGGCGGTTTTTTATTGTTCAAGGCGAAGCCGAGAAAACTATCAACGGTTTTTAGTTCTCATTTCATTCGAACAGTAATTTCTCTGAGTTCTAAAATATTAATTTTGACCTATTTTTACTTTTCCCAAACTAAATATAGTTTTTCCCAATCTTCTAAACTTAATGTTTCAGCGCGAGTATTTGGATTAATCCCGGCTTTATTTAAGATCTTTTCCGCTTCAGTTGGCTGAATTCGCAAACCTCCAGCAAGCGAATTCCGCAATTTTTTTCTCTTCTGAGAAAAGCCGGCTTTTGCTATTTGAAAAAATAAATCAATATTTTGAACCTTATCTAACTTTTTACTAATATTTGAAATTTTTATAATTGCAGAATCTACGCGCGGCACAGGAAAAAAATTATCATTCTTAACAATGCTTATTAGCTTTGCATCTGCGTAAAATTGAACACTTAACCCGAGCAAACTCATATCACCTTTTTTTGCACAAATTTTTTCTGCAACTTCTTTTTGCACCATTAAAACCATTAATTCTGGCTTAAAAGTTTGAACTTCTAAAAAATTTCGTAAAATAGGTTGGGTAATATAATATGGTAAATTCGCAACTACTTTGTAACTTGATACTTGGCTTAAGTGTTTTGAAAGATCAAGCGCTAAAATATTTTTTTGTAAAATTTTTAAATTTGATTCAGCGCCACAAGTTTCTTGCAAAATTTTAATCATATTTGGGTCAATCTCAATCCCCAAAACCCAACGGCTATTTTTTAACAATTCTTGAGTAAGAGTACCTATTCCTGATCCAATTTCAAGAACATAATCTTTTTTATTTAGATTTGCAGTTTCAATTATTTTTTTAAGAACTAATTTATTGACTAAAAAATTTTGTCCTAGTTTTTTCTTTGTCCAAAGATGATAACGCGAAAGTAAATCCGCAACTTGCTTGCGGCTTGATAAATCCATAAATCCCCGTTCTTGACTTTATTATCTCAAAAAACTCGCTCTTAAACAATTATTGTTTAAGCATCAACAAAGGCTGTCAGCCATTGAAAGTTCTTGTTGTAAACTCATTGAACAGCAAATTTATTGTTCGAACAAAGTTAGAACTATACTAAAGGCTTTACTACATACTATGAATGATGAAAATAAACCACATCTCCATCTTGCATAATATAATCCTTACCCTCTAACCTCATTTTTCCTTTTTCTTTAACGCCTTTCCAACCGTCAAGTTCAACAAAATCTTGATATTTAGCAACTTCAACTTTAATAAATTTTTGCTCAAAATCGCTGTGAATTTTTCCAGCTGCTTCTGGCGCTTTAGCTCCTTTTTTCACTGTCCAGGCGCGCGCTTCTTTTGACCCAGCTGTTAAAAATGTTAAAAGCCCTAGAGTTTCGTATCCAGTTTTGATTAATCGCTCCAACCCAGATTCTTTGAGTCCCAGCTCAGTTAAAAATTCTTTTTTCTCCTCGCCCTCAAGCTCTGCAATTTGTGATTCTGCCTCAGCCGAGATTACAAGTGCTTGATTTTTTGGAATGATTGATTCAAGCTGGTGATTTTTGATAATTTCTGACGTCGAGGTTTGAGCATCAGGCTCTGAAACATTAAAAGCGTAAATAAATGGTTTAAGCGTTAAAAGACCAAGCCCAATAAGCAATTTTTTTTCATCGTTTGATAATTTAACTAGTGAAGTTAAAGAACCCTGCTCAAGTATTGGCTTAATTTTATCAATCACTAATTTTAGTTCGCTCGCTTCTTTTTCGCCTGCTTTAATTTCTTTTTCAAGTGATCGCTCCCGGTTTTCAATAGTTGAAATATCAGCAAGCGCGAGTTCTGTTAAAATCGTTTCAATATCTCTGCTTGGATTAATTGAACCTTCAACATGTGTAATTTTGGCATTTTCAAAAGCCCGAACAACCATTAAAATTGCATCGACCTCGCGAATATGAGCTAAAAACTTGTTACCCAAACCCTCGCCTTTTGAAGCACCTTTAATAAGTCCTGCAATATCAACAAACTCGATTGTAGTTGGAATAATTTTCTCACTCTTTTCGATTTCTGCTAATTTCTGCAAACGAGGATCTGGAACTTCAACAACACCAACGTTTGAATCGATGGTTGTAAAAGCGTAATTTGAAGCTTCTGCTAAGTTACCTTTGACTAGGGCGTTGAAAAGAGTTGATTTCCCCACATTCGGCAACCCAACTATTCCAATTGAAAGCATTTATTCTCCTGTCATTACAAACTCTAAGCTTTTTAAAGGACGCAATCCCAACATTCTGTCATTCCGAGTTTATCGAGGAATCTAGCGCGAAGCGCGCGTTTTTCGAATCCTTCAGATTTTAGATTCTTCATCGTTCCTCCCCAAAATGACAAATTAATAATTTCACTTTTAAATTTAGCACTTTCACGCCCAAAAAGCAAAAGTTGCATGCCGTAATAAAAAAGATATAATAAAAAATATAAAGAAACAATTTTAAAAAGAAAAAAATGGATAATAATTTTTTTAACCAAAACCCAGATCAAACCAATCTCCCTTCTCAACCAAGCCAAAACCAACCAATATCAACTCAAAATAATCCACAAGATCAATTACCAGAAAAGTCTTATCGTAAAATTTGGTTAATTATAATAATATTAGTAATAATTATTGCAACTGGTCTTTATTTTTATTTCACTCGTTCAATAAGTAATCGCTCTGATACTAATCCAGCTTCTCAGGAATCATCTAATGGCTTAATAAACAAAAATCAAATAGGATGTCAAAAAGATAATTTATTCGTTCTTTCTGTTGCTGGAGGGAAAACACCTGTTGACAAAAATGGTAATTATCACACTAATTTTTCTTCCGATATGGCTCAATGGGTTTTTTTGGTAAATGATCAAGACACTCTTTGCGCTTCAGCTATATCTTTGCCAAAAGATAATAATCAAGTAATTTTTGACGCCGAGTCAACAGCTAAAACGATGGTTTTCCAAAGCCCAGGAATTTTATCAACAAACCCGAACAAAGCTGAAGAAAGATTAAAAATGATTGTACAGCTAAAATCGTTCCCGGAACTATTGACTTATATCAAAGAAAATTTACCTTCTTCGGATTTAGCTTCTTTGAAAGAAACTGCTGATTTAAATACACTTCTTGAAAAATGCATTTTGGAAATGACTAAAAAATTAAATGAAATCTAAAAATTATTTTTGATAAAAATATATTTTTTTGTCATTTTTATTTTTACTTTTTTATTTATAAATTATGTTTCTGAAATCTGAGATATTAATTTTGAGATAATCTAGATCTCCCCCAAATCCACTTCATCTTTCAAAGCGGATTGTTTTTTAGATTTTTTGGTACGGGATTTTTGGACGCGAGAACTAAAATCAGCGGATTTTGCTGAGCGCTGATCCCCTGCGTCAGAAACCGATTCTAAACTAGATGATTTTCTAACGGTCGAGCTATCGCCGGCGTCAGGAATCGAGCCAGCAGTTAATGAACGATCATCAGCCTTAGATATTTTAGAATCAGATCGGGAAGATCCCTCAACATCTGGCGTTTCACCCTGAAATTCAGTTATTTCATCGCCTTGATGTTTAATCATTTCAATTTTTGCTTTTTCCTCTGCTTCTTTTAAAGTTTTACCGTGAAACTTTTGATGCATTTCTTTCAAATGCGGATTTGTAATATGAGTATAAACCTGCGTTGTAGTTACATTGGAATGACCAAGCATTGCTTGCACGCTACGCAAATCAGCGCCAGAACGAAGCATGTCTGTTGCAAAGCTATGACGCAAAACATGAGGTGTTACTTTTTTAGTAATTCCAGCCAAGCTTGCATATTTTACAATCACTCTCTGAATTGTACGCGGAGTTAAAAAACTTTCCTCATCTTCCATTTCTTCAAGTATTTTTGGATTTCCAGAATGACGAAAAAACAAAGCTGGCGAATTATCTTTGCGAGCATTTAAATAATTTTCAATTGCTAATTTTGCCTCATCTGACAAAAAAACAATTCTTGATTTTTTCCCTTTTCCAATTACATTAAACTCGCCGCGATCTAAATTAACATCTTCAGTTTTTAATTTTACAAGCTCAGAAACGCGGAGCCCGGTTGAAAACAAAGTTTCAAGGATTGCTTTGTCGCGCAAACGGATTAATTTTTTCTTTTCCTGCTCAGTTGATTTGAACAAAGCTTCCAGCTCGTCTGGCTCAAGAAAAGCAATTTCTCGATCCTCTTCTTCTGCAAGATCGATTTTCTCTGGACTAATTGCCAAAATATCAATTCGCGCTAAATAACGTAAAAAGGCGCGCAAAGCGATTAAATGATAATTCTGAGTTTTCTTTTTCAATAATTGTCCGTGATTATCTTTTAATCTGTTTAAATGCAAACGATATTCTTTTATTTTTTCTAAATCAATTTCAGATGGAGAAATCTTGCCAGCAAATTTCAAAAATCTGTTTAAATAATGTTCGTAATTTCTAACAGTTAATTCGCTCCTGCCTTTTTCAAGCTCTAAATATTCTAAAAAATCAGTAATCAAATCATCAAGTTTTTTTACCAAGTGCCTCCTTGTCGCAAAACAAAATTATTAAGCATACTTTACTTAAATTTTACGACACTTTTCAATTCTAATCAAATCTGTTAAACTTAGGTTATGGAAAAGTTAGTTGGTTTCGACCAAAAGTTGCTAATTGGAATGAATAAATTAGCAGGAAAATCATCGGTCGCAGATTTTATTATTGTGCTTTTAGCGCAATATTTTGTATACTTAATCCCGCTCTCACTTATTATAATGTGGTTTTGGCCAAGATATGATAATATTTATAAATTAAAAGAACAAAAAAATTTAATTTCAGCATTTCTTTCTGCAATTTTTTCTTGGCTTGCAATTTCCCAACCTTTAATTTATGTTTTTCATCGCGCTAGACCAGATAATATACTTCTTGGTCACAAAGAACTTTTTTTCCATCGGCCAACTTTTGCTTTTCCATCTGATCACGCAAGTATGCTTTTTGGTCTAACATTCTATTTGTATTTTGCTGGCGAGCATAAAAAAGCTCATTTTTTTTTAGCACTTTCGGTTATAATCTGTGTTTCACGAATAATTGCTGGAGTGCATTTTCCTTTTGATATTATTGCCGGGCTAATAATCGGGCTAATAATAGCCACGCTTGTTCGCCTGCTAAATCGATATTTGGAACCGCTTTCAGAAAAATTAATAAAATTTTTGAAAAAATATAAGTTAGCTTAAATGAAAAAAAACAATCTTGAAAATCATAAAATCAAAAAATTTATCGCAGCTTTAATTTCAACTTTTTTTAGTCCGCTTTTAATTTTTGCTGCTACAATTATCATTTTAAGCATTACTAAAACAACCAACATAACACAAGCCTGGATTCCAGCGCTTGCAGCTTTGTTTTTTTTGGTTGGTATTCCTGGAATCACAATCCTGATATTATTCAAAAAAAGATTAGTTCATGACATTCATTTGCATCATCGTAAAGATAGACAAATTCCATTACTTATTACTGTAATTTCTGCGCTTGCAGGACTAATAATTTTAACTTCGCAAAATGCGCCACAATATTTATTAGTTATAACAGCCACAGTTTTTTTAAATACTTTAATTTTATGGATTGTTACTTTTTATTGGAAAATTTCAATTCACGCCGCAACTCTTGCTGTGGCAATCACAATTTTCGCTTTTGTTTATAACCCAATTGTTTTAATTTTATATTTTTTATTAATTTTTGTTGGCTGGTCAAGAGTTTATCGAAAACGTCACACTTGGAAACAAGTTGTTGTTGGAGCAATTTTAGCAATACTGGTAACAATTGCTGTTTTTAATATGTACGGCTACGGCGTATGGGGGCTACAATGATTCATACAATTTTAGCTTGGCTGGCTGGAATAATTATTAATGCGATTTCTGAACTTGGCTATGCTGGTGTAGCTTTACTAATGGCAATTGAATCTGCCAACATCCCACTTCCTTCAGAAATTATTATGCCTTTTTCTGGATATTTAGCTTACACTGGGCAATTCACAATTTTTTGGGCTGGCTTTTCAGGAGCAATTGGCTGCGTAATTGGTTCTATTGCTTCTTGGGCAATTGGTTATTGGGGCGGTAGGCCTTTACTTGATAAATTTGGAAAATATATTTTAATTTCTCACCGCGATTTAGATCGCGCTGAATTTTGGTTTAAAAAACGTGGCGAACTAACAGTTTTTGTTGGCAGACTACTTCCAATTATTAGAACTTATATTTCATTACCAGCTGGGATTGCCAAAATGAGTGTTTGGAAAATGTCTATATATACTTTTCTTGGTTCTTTGCCGTGGTGCATTGCCTTAGCTTGGATTGGAAAAAAAGCTGGCGAAAATTGGGATACGCTTGGAAAATATTTTCACGGATTTGACTGGGCAATCTTAATTTTAATAATTTTTGGCATTACTTGGTGGATTTGGCGACATTTAAAAGAAAGGAAAAATGACTGAATACAATTTAGAAAAAACTAAAAATTTGCATATTTTAACAGTGCCGCATCAAGGATCAAAAGCAATAACAGTAATGATGCTTTTTGGTTCAGGCTCTCGGCACGAGGACAAAAATTTTGCTGGCATAGCTCACTTTACAGAACATATGGTTTTAACTGGTACTAAAAAACGACCAACCCAAACCCAACTTGGCGGAGTAATTGACAAAGTTGGCGCTCGGTATAATGCTTTTACTGGTAAAGAATTTACAGGATTTTATGGTCAAGTAATGGCAGAAAAATTTGAAGCTGTACTTGATTTTATTTCTGACGGAATTCAGAACTCGCTTTTAAAACAATCTGTAATTGAGAATGAAAGAACAATTATTCTTCAAGAATTAAATATGTTTTTAGACACACCAACTAGATATATACATGATATTTATGAAGATATTGTTTGGCCAAACCACCCGCTCGGTGCTCACATTGCAGGAACAAAAGAAAGTGTTAAAAAAATTAATCAGATTGCAATTCGCAATCAAATTAAAAATTATACTGCTCCAGAATCAGCTCTAATTTTAGTTGGAAATCCAAAAACAATTAGCAATGCTGCTAAAATCGCAAAAAAATATTTTAAGCTGCCAGAAAATAAAAAAAGAAAAGACACAACGCTGAACATCCAACAAACAGAGCCAAATATTTTAAATTATTATAAAAAGACTGACCAAGCGCATCTTTTAATCGGTTTCAGAACTTGCGGTATTAATAATAACAAAGACGCCCAATCTTTAAGTATTCTTAAAAACATTCTTGCTGGTTATTTATCTGCCCGTCTTTACACAATCTTGCGAGAAAAACACGGTTTAACTTATGATTGTCGTGCTTTTAGTGATCATTATTCAGATTCCGGAAGTTTTGAGATCAAAGCTGGAGTAGCTAATAATAAAGCTCAAAAGACCGTTGATCTAGTTTTAAAAGAAATCGAAAAATTGAAAAAGGGACCAATCCCTCAATCAGAATTTAAAAAAGCTCAAGATAATTTGATTGGTAATATTATCATTGACTTTGAAGACCAACAAGATTTAGCTCTTTTTTATGGAAATCAAAAATTGTATGGAAAAAAAATATTGACTTCAGCGCAAATTTTAAATATCACCAAATCCCTAACCCCAGCCGATATTCAAAAAACAGCTAGAGAATATTTTACTTCTAACAGACTCAATATTGC
>CAYUUY010000002.1:0-27021 GCA_964448035.1 uncultured Candidatus Saccharibacteria bacterium | reverse complement strand
CTTAATTTATTAAAATATTTTTTAAAACTTGGTCAAAGCATAGTAAAAATTAAAAGACTTGATATTTTAAAAAAAATACCTGATAATTTAAACAAAACAACAACTGATACCATCTTGAAGTTTATTGAATATAATACTGATAAAAAATTTTTGAGCAATTCTTTTTTAAAAAAAATAGATAATGTTATCCAAAATGAATGATTTAACTTGGTTAGAGATTGACTTAAGAAAAATTAAAAATAATATTGCTGGTCTTCGGAACTATATCAGGACAGAATCAAAAATAATGGCTGTTTTAAAAAATGATGCTTTTGGCCACGGTCTTGTTGAAGTTGCAAAATATATTGAAAATTTAGCTATTGATTATTTTGGTGTTGGCACAATTCAAGAAGCGCTTATTCTTAGAAAGAAAAAAATAACAAAACCGATTTTGGTTTTAGGATATACAGATCCAACTTTTTTTGAAAATGCGATTGTAAACGAAATTGAATTAGCTGTTTGGGATAAAGACGCGATTCGCCAAATTTCAAAAGTTGGGATGCAAGTAAAAAAGCCAGCAAAAGTTCATCTTAAAATAGACACTGGTTTGAATCGGTATGGAATTGATAAAAAAGATGCAATGGAATATATTACATATATTGCTCATCAGCCAAAAGTACATATTTCAGGAATTTTTTCTCAATTTGCTTCTGCTGAAAATAGAGATAAATCGTATGCATTTAAACAGCTTGGTTCTTTTCAAGAAGTAATAAATTCTGTGGAAAGAGAGGGTTTTGAGAATATTTTAAAACACATTGCTAATTCAGCTGCAGCGCTTTCGATTACAAGTTCCCAATTTGATATGGTTAGATTAGGAATTACTATTTATGGACTTTTTCCTTCTGCACAGCTTGGAAATTTTTTTGAACTTGAGCCTGCGCTTTCATGGAAATCAAAAATTGTCCAAATCAAAAAAATTGCTGGAAGCGAAAAAGTTGGTTTTGGCGCAGAATATCAAACTAGCGCGCCAACATATTTAGCCACCATTCCAGTTGGTTATGGTTATGGTTATGATAAACGACTCTCAAATTTATCGAAAGTTTTGATAAAAGGGAAAAGAGCGCCAGTAATTGGTAAAATAAGTATGGATGCACTAACTGTAGATATTTCTAATTTGGAGGAGGCTAGAATTAACGATGAAGTAGTTTTGATCGGTAAGCAAGGAACTGAAAATATTACTGCAGGTGAATTAGCGGGATATTTAGATACCACAAATTATGAAATTGTTACCAGAATTAATGCTAATATAAAAAGAAAGTATTTAAAATGAAAAATTTTAACAAAAATCTTAATATAATTATTTTAGCTGCAGGTCGGGGTAAAAGGCTTGGGAATTTATCAAAAAATAAGCCAAAAGCAATGATTAATCTTTTGGGAAAACCTTTAATTGAATATTCGGTTTCTTTAGCAGAATCTTTAAAAGCTAAACCAATTATTGTTGTTGGATATAAAAAAGAAATGATAATTGATTATTTAAAAAATCGCGCTCAATATGTTGAGCAAAAAGAGCTTTTGGGCACAGGCCATGCAGTGATGGCAGCATCAAAAATATTAAAAAATAAATCAGGAATTACGCTTGTTTATTTTGCCGATAATCCTTTATGGAGTTTAAAAACAGCTAAAAAAGTAATTAAAACATTTATTGATCAAAAATTAACCATGATTGTTACTTCAGCAAAAATTTCTGCTGATTTTATGTACGGTCGGGTGATTCGCGATAATAAAAATCAAGTTAAAGCAATTATTGAAGCTAAGGATTGCAATCAAAAACAATTAAAAATAAATGAAATGCATTCTTCTTTTTATGCTTTTGATAATAAATGGTTGTTTGCGAATCTTGCTAAAATCAAAAACCAAAATGTTCAGAAAGAATATTATCTAACCGATACATTAGGTTTAGCAGTTTCACAAAATAAAAAAGTTGAAGGGATTTGGGCTTATAAAAAAGAAGAAGCATATGGAATAAATACTACAGAAGATTTAAAAAAAGTTGAAAAATATTTACAAAACAAAGGAGGCAAATGACAGGCGCTGACAAATTTCAAAAAATTGTTGCTTGGGCAAAAAGAAAAGGTTTTATCTATCCATCATCAGAAATATACGGAGGAATTGGTGGTGTCTATGATTTTGGCCCATATGGTGTTGAGTTACTTCGAAATATTAAAAATCTTTGGTGGGGAAGGTTTGTTTCTGGCAGAGACGATGTAGTTGGAATCGATTCCTCAGTATTGATGAATCGAAAAGTTTGGCAAGCAAGTGGTCATGAAAAAGGATTTTCTGATCCACTCGTCGAGTGTAAAAAATGTCATCAAAGATTTCGAGCAGATATTGTTGATGAAGTTATTGCTCGTGCGAGTAGTGGCGAAGAAAAGTCAGACTGGGAAAATTTCTCAGAAGAGGAAAAAGCAATTTTAAGATGCCCAAAAGGAGATAAGCACGAATTAACTCAAGCCAAGCAATTTAATTTAATGTTTAAAACATTAGTTGGTTCGACAGAAAATTCTGACAGCTATACTTATCTACGGCCAGAGACTGCTCAAGGAATGTTTGTAAATTTTAAAAACGTTTTGGAAACTAGCCGCCAAAAATTGCCTTTTGGAATCGCCCAAATTGGAAAATGCTTTCGAAATGAAATTACAACTGGAGAATATTTATTTCGAGTTCGTGAATTTGAACTTGCAGAGATTGAATATTTTGTTAAGCCTGGTAAAGACGAAGAGTGGTTTGAATATTGGCTAAAAGAATGGAAGCAATTTTTGTTAGATTTGGGAATTTCTGAAAAAAATTTGGTCGAACACGAGCATCCAAAATCTGAACTTTCACATTATTCAAAAAGAACAGTTGATTATAATTATAAATTTCCTTTTGGAGAAAAAGAATTAACTGGGCTTGCGAACCGAACAGATTTTGATTTGAAAAGCCACGCTAAAGCCTCAGGTAAAGATTTGCAATATTTTGATCAAGAGACTGGAAAGAAAATTTATCCTTATGTTGTTGAGCCAACATTAGGGATCGGCAGATTAGTCCTTGCTTTAATTTGTGAGTCTTACGAAGAAATTAAAGGCGGAAGATCTAAGGCAGAAACAGAGACGGAAAAAGAAGTTATAATGCATTTTAATTCTAAAATTGCTCCAGTGAAAATTGCGGTTTTTCCTTTAACTAAAAAATTAAAATCTAGTGCTAAAACAATTTATCGAAATTTAAAAAAAGAATTTGGATCTGTTGAATACGATGAAACCGGTTCTGTTGGGCGCAGATATCGCAGACAAGACGAAATCGGAACTCCATATTGCATAACTTATGATTTTGATTCAGAAAATGATAAAAAAGTTACAGTTCGCGATCGTGATACGATGAAGCAGGAGAGAATAAAAATTGCAGAGCTTAAGAAATATTTTGGAGATAAGTTTTGATACAAAGATTAAAAGCATCTAAAATTTTAATTTTTATATTAAAGCACCACATATTGTGATATCCAGCTATTTTTTGCTTGACTTCCAGAGAGATAGTATTAAATGAAAGTAATATTAAAAAAATTTGAAAGGAGAAAATGAAAATTTTATTTCAAGCAATTACTGGAATTCAAAAAGGATTAAATATGGTAAGCGCAGTGATTGTTGGTTTTATTTATTTTATTTTGAACATCGGATCAACTTTTGCACCAATCTATTTTAACCAGTCTTCTGAAAGAGCGCGTAGTTGGGCTGATTCAACATACTATTCAGTTGATTGTTTTAGATTTTTATTACTTATTTTATTATCGCTAGCGTTTTGCTAGGAATTATTTTAATTATTATTCAATATTATAAAAAGGAAAAAATACAAATTAAAGAAACCATAATTAGCATTTTAATTTTTCTTTTAGTACAAATTGCTTTTGTCTTTTTCAACACTTATATTTCATTTTAATATTAGCTATTTAACGCAGGGGCGATTTTAATCGCCCCTTTTTTATTCTCAAATTTTAGCCTTAAAATTAGGTATTGACAGCGGTTTTTTATGGCGTATAATGGGAATTAAGAGTGAAATGTGGATAAAAGTGGGGATAAGTGGGGAACTCTGTGGATAACTTATAAATCAATTAAGAATTATGTTTTTTGGAGAATTTAGTCATTCAATTGATCAAAAAGGAAGAGTTGCCTTACCATCAAAGTTTAGGCCGATGCTTGCTACCGGCTGTGTGGTTACTAGAGGACTAGATAATTCATTATTCATCTATCCATCCAAAGAATGGGAAAAAATGGCTGATAAGCTTGCTAAGCTTCCTCTGAGCCAGGCAGATGCCCGAGCTTTTGCCAGACTTATGCTTTCAGGCGCAATGCAACTTGAAATAGATAAGCAGGGTAGAGTTATTATGCCAGCTTATTTAAGAAAATATGCTGGTTTTGACAAAGAAGTAGTGATTATTGGTTTGTATAATAAAATTGAAGTTTGGGATAAAGCAGCTTGGGAATCATACAAAAACGCAGCAGAAAAAGAATCAAGTGACATTGCAGAACATTTGGGCGATCTGGGAATTTAGTTAACTAGCGGCTAGTCTTCTTAAGACTACCTTACCCTTTGCGGGTATAAAAGTTCGTGAAAATACTTTTAAGGAGGGGTTTTCACGAGCTATGTAAAAAAACACCTCCTTTTCTCCCAATAAGAGCTAGCTGCTAGTTAGCTCAAAGGAGGGAACAATGAGAGTAATATCAATCACACCAAGAGGTAATTTAGGACAAAAAAGAAGAGCGGTTAACCAATCTGTTAAATTTGGTTCTATTTCTGTTAAGTTTTTAACAGTTGTTATTTTTTCAGTTTTAGCATTGTTTTATTTAGTTCAAAATCAGCTCTCGAGTGTTAAAAGACAAGATATTAAAGCTTTACAATCTCAAAAAACAGAATTAGTAAAACAAGCGGAAGAATTGCAAGTAAATGCGAATACTCAAAAATCAATGAAAAGTATTCAAGAAACAGCCCAAAAATTGAATATGATAGAAGCAGAAAACGTTGTTTATGCTGATTCATTGACTCGAAACGAAATTGGTCAAAAATAATGAATTTTGTTAAGCCAAAAAATCAAATAAACCGCTATAATGTTGTAGCGGTTTTATGTTTAATTTTTTGTTCAATTTTAATTATCAGACTTTTTCAAAAGCAAGTTGTGCAATCCGCTGAATATACTGAAATCGCAAAAAAACAATATACAGAAATTGAAGATGTTTATGCCAGCCGCGGAAAAATATATATTACTGACAAATGGGAAAAAGAACCTTTTGCAGTAGCTACCAATATTCATCTTTACTCGGTTCAAGTGATTCCAAAAAATATTCAAGATCCATTGCAAACTGCGCAAAAATTGTCTTCGGTTTTAAAAATAAATGAAAAAGAGCTTTATGAAAAAATTAATAACAAAAAACCATATTTGCCACCAATTGTAAAAAAATTGGATAAAGAAACAGCGAAAAAAATAGCTGATTTTGAATTAACTGGAGTAATGCTTATTCCAGAAGAACAAAGAGTTTATCCTGAAGGAAATTTTCTTTCAAATTTATTAGGATTTGTTGACGCAAGTCAAAACGGACGTTATGGAGTTGAGAATTTTTACAATGAAGAACTTAAAGGTAAATATGGAAAAAATATTTCATCAAAGATTGGTTTAGAAGGAATTACTTTAGAGCAAGTAATCAATAGCCAAGATGGTCAAAATTTGTATTTGACAATTGACCATACAGTTCAGTATATTTGCGAAAAATATTTACAAGACGCTATTAATCAATATAAAGCAGCTTCTGGCCAGGTTGCGATTGCAGAAGCTAGCACAGGTAAAATTTTAGCAATGGCATCTTCTGAAAATTATGATCCAAATAAATTTAATGAAGTTAAAGATATAAATAAATTTAATAACCCAGTTATTTCATATTCATACGAACCTGGCAGTATTTTTAAGCCTATTACAATGGCAGCAGCAATTGATGCTGGGAAAATTGAACCAGATACCACCCAAGTTTTTGGTGCTAGTGTAAAAGTTCATGATAGAACAATCAAAACATCTACAAATAAAGCGTATGGGAAAGAAACAATGACTCAAGTTTTAGAAAACTCAGATAATGTAGCTATGGTTTGGGTTGCAGATCAATTGGGGAGTGATCTTTTCTCGCAATATTTGCAAAACTTTGGTTTTGGTAAAAAAACAGGAATTGATTTAGAGGCTGAAGCAGATGTTTGGTTTCCTGATAATAATAAAATATCTGATGTATCGCGAGCAACCATGTCTTTTGGTCAAGGAATTGCAACAACCCCGATACAAATTTTAAATTCATATATTGCGTTAGCAAATAATGGCAAATTAATGCAACCTTATGTTGTTGACAAAATTATATCTGAAAATGATGAAACAATCCAAAATAACCCGATTGAAGTAAAGCAAGTTATTAAGCCTGAAACAGCAAATAAAATTACTGGAATGCTAATTTCTGTGGTTGAAAATGGGCATGGCAAAAAAGCTGGAGTTAAAGGTTATAAAGTTGCAGGAAAAACTGGAACAGCTCAAGTTCCAGATTTAGTAAATGGTGGGTATAAAGAGCATGAAAATATTGGATCTTTTGCTGGTTATTTTCCAGCCAATAATCCAAAATTTGTGATGCTTGTTAAAATTGATAATCCAAAAACTGTAACATGGGCAGAAGAATCTGCTGCTCCAGTTTTTGGAAAAATTGCAAAATGGTTGTTGCAATATTATCAAATTCCGCCAACAGAATCTGTTGAATAGACTTTAGCTGTAAATTATGCTATAAATATTTATATGAAGAAAATCTTTACAAAATATTTGCAAAAAGCGCTTCAAAAACCAGCCGAAAGAATTCTTAGAAAGTTTAATCCAAAAATAATTGCAATTACTGGTAGCGTTGGTAAAACATCTGCAAAAGAAGCGATCTTTTTTTTACTATCTCAAAAAATAAACAAAAAAATCTGGAAAAATCAAGGAAATTTGAATACAAAGTTTGGGATTCCTTTAGCAATACTAGGTTTTAAAAATGCTCCTGTTTCTGTTGACGATCCTTCGTATAAAAATATTATTTGGCTTTTTTATTTAATATTTATTTGGATTAAATATTTTTTAATAATTATTAAAAATAGTTACCCAGACTTTTTAATAATTGAAATTTCTGCAGATAAACCTGGTGATATTAAACAAATCTGTTCTTGGTTAAAGCCACATATTGGGGTGTATACAAAAATAGCGCCTGCTCATTTAGAGTTTTTTAATGATACAAAGGGTGTATATGAAGAAAAAAAACAGCTTGCAGAGTCATTAACTCAAGAAGGATATTTAATACTTAATAAACTTGACCCTTGGTCAAAAAATATTGCAAAAAATTCAAAGGCTAATACTTGTTATTATAATAATAATGATTTTGATATGGTAGAAAAAGCTGCGGTAAAAGTCGGCGAGATTTTTGGAATTGATGCTGAAGAAGCAACTAGAATTATTAAAAAATTAAAGCCAGTAAAAGGCCGATTGAATATAATCCAAAAAAAATCAATAATAATAATTGATGATACCTATAATTCAAATCCTGCTTCAGCAAGTTATGCTTTGCAATTTTTAAAAAATCAAAAAGGGAAAAGAAAAATAGCATTTTTAGGTGATATGTTGGAACTTGGGCGTTATGAAGAAAAAGGGCATCAAATTATTGCTTATCAAGCTAATCAGATTTGTGATTTTTTAATACTTGTTGGTTCGAGGTTTAAGAAACAAAAAGAAAAAGCAAATTTCTGGTTTAAAAATTCCCAAACAGCTGCTGATAATATTCCTATTCAATTTCAGCCCGGAGATGTTGTTTTAATAAAAGGATCTCGTGGAATTAAAATGGAAAATATAATTAAAAAAATAACTTAAATTATTATGCAAGAATCAATTATTTTAAACGTCCCAGCTCTAATTAGAGTTTTTTGGCTAACTTTTTTAAGCTTTGTAATCGCGTTTTTATGGACGCCAATTTTAACTGATATTTTATATAAATACAGAATATGGAAAAAAGTTAAAAAAGAAGGCGCACCAATTTATAACAAGCTTCATGCCAAAAAAGAAAACACGCCAGTGATGGGTGGGCTATTAATTTGGGTAACGGCTTTAGTAATTACATTAATTTTTAATTTTTCCAGAAGCCAAACTTGGTTACCTTTGTTTGCTTTGGTTACAACAGCTATTTTAGGTTTTGTTGATGATTATATTAATGTCAGAGGCATTGGAAAATTTAAAGGTTTACGCGCTCGTCATAAAATACTGTGGCTTTTAATAATATCTTCAATTGGCGCGTGGTGGTTTTATAGCAAATTGGGCTGGGGAGTTGCTCAGGGAATTCATATCCCAGGTATAGGCGATTTTTTAATCGGTTGGTGGTATATCCCATTATTCATTTTTGTTATTATTGCTGCTGCTAATGCGGTAAATTTAACAGATGGTTTAGATGGTCTTGCCGGCGGTTTGTTGGCTATGAGCTTTTTAGCATATGGCATAATTGCTTTTGTTCAAGAGCAATTCGGGATTGCGGCTTTTTGTGGCATTTTAATGGGGGCAATATTAGCTTTTTTATGGTTCAATATTTATCCAGCCAGATTTTTTATGGGTGATACTGGTTCTATTTCTTTAGGGGCAACGTTAGGTGTTGTGGCAATGCTGACAAACAGTGTTATTGTTTTGCCAATTATCGGTTCGGTTTTTTTATTTGAAACTTTGTCAGTAATCGTTCAGCAAATTCACAAAAAGGTTACTGGCAGAAAACTAATTCTTTCCGCGCCAATTCACAATCATTTTCAAGCATTAGGTTGGCCTGAGACAAAAGTAACTGCGAGGTTTTGGATTATTGGGATGATATCTGCAATTATTGGATTAGCAATTGCCTTAATTGGCAGAGGATAAAAAGAGGGATTTTGGTAAATAATAAATTAAACAAGTTTAGAATAAATAAAAAAAGTGATTACGTTTTATCGCTTGCAATTTTTGCTTTAGTAATTTTTGGATTGATCATGGTTTCTTCTGCTTCTGTGATTAAGTCTTATGAAGCTACTGATGGCGCTTCAAATTATTATTATTTAATACGCCAATTTATTAATGTTGGTATTGGCATAATATTTTGGTTAATTTTCCAAGCCATTGATTACCGCAAATGGAAAAAATATGCTATTTGGTTTTTTTTAATTTCTTTATTTTTGACTTTTTTAGTTTTTATTCCTGGAATTGGACAAAAAATTGGTGGCGCAACAAGATGGATTGGTTTTGGCAGTTATGCTTTTCAACCTTCAGAGCTTTTGAAATTAAGTTTTATTATTTTTTTAGCAAGTTATTTTGATAATATCCAGGAAAATATTGAGAATTTTTTTAAAGGATTATTACCTTTTTTGTTTATTCTTGTAGTGATTGTTTTTATTTTAATGAATCAACCAGATATGGGGACGGCAATGATTTTTGTGCTTATTAGCTTAGGGATGTTTTTTATCGCTGGAGCAAACTTATGGCAATTTTTATCTTTGCTCCCAATTGGTGGAATAATTTTTTGGGTATTAATAAAAAGTTCTCCTTACAGGATGGCGAGATTTATGACTTTTTTAAATCCCAGCGCAGATTCTTTGGGTAAAAGTTATCATGTTAATCAGTCTTTAATTGCTATTGGATCTGGCGGTTGGTGGGGTCAAGGTTTTGGTAATTCTCATCAAAAATATAATTTTTTACCAGAGCCAATGACTGATTCTGTTTTTGCTGTTGCAGCAGAAGAATTAGGGTTTTTAAGGTCTTTTTTGATTATTACTGCTTTTGCTCTTATCGCATGGAGAGGTTTTTTAATTGCTAAAAACGCGGCTGATAACTTTGGTAAATATTTAGCAAGCGGGATTGTTCTTTGGATAGTTTTTCAAGCTTTTATTAACCTGGCGGCAATGCTTGGAATTATTCCTTTAACAGGCGTGCCACTTCCATTTGTTAGTTATGGCGGTTCTTCGTTAATTATTTTATTATCTGCTTCTGGCATATTATTAAATATTTCTAAAAGTGCAAAGAATTGATTTTTGATTTATTCAAGAGTAAAATTTAATCAATGAAAAATATTAAAATATTACTTACAGGTGGCGGTACTTCTGGTCATGTTTTGCCAGTAATAAGTGTTTCAAAAAAACTTCAACAAAAAAATTGCAGTTTTTTTTACGTTGGCTCAAAAAAAGGAATTGAGGAAGAAATTGTTAAAAAAGAACAAATTAAATATTTTCCGATTGAAACTGGCAAATTACGTAGATATTTTTCATTTCAAAATTTTGTTGATCCTTTTAAAATTATTATTGGTTTTTTCCAATCAATTATGATTATCAAAAAACAAAAACCAAATGTTGTTTTTGCTAAAGGGGGATATGTTACGATTCCCGTTGTTCTTGCGGCTTTTTTTGCCAGAGTACCAATTATATTGCACGAATCTGATTCTGTAATGGGTCTTTCTAACCGTTTTCTTCTAAGATTTGCCAAAAAAGTTGCAGTTTCATTTCCTTTAGATTTTTACTCAAAAAAAATATCGAAAAAAATAATATATACTGGTTTGCCATTACGATTTGATTTTGAAAAGAAAACAGATTGTGATTTGGAAAATTTTAAATTGTCAAAAACAAAAAAGACAATTTTAATTACTGGTGGAAGTCAGGGGGCTGAGTTTATTAACCAAATTATTTTTCAAATTTTGCCAAATTTAATTAAAAAGCATCAAATCATTCATATCACTGGTGAATTTAATTTCAAAAAAGCGCAAGAAGAAAAATTAAAACTTAAAAATAACTCAGAAAATTATAAGTGCTTTAAATATTTACATAAAGATATGCTTTGCGCTTTAAAATTAGCTGATTTAATAATTACCAGAGCTGGAGCAAATACTTTGTTTGAAATAGCTTATTTAAAAAAACCATCAATAATTATTCCATTGCCTGGAGCTGCTTCTGATCACCAAAATAAAAATGCTGATTTTTTTCAACAACAAAAGGCAGCATTGATTTTGAGACAAAATGATTTTTCTGCTTCTGAGCTTGAAAATAAAATAGAAAATTTATTAAGTAGTCCTTATTTATTAAAAAATTTTTCTAAACAGTTAGATAATATTAATTTGCCATTAGCGGCTGAGAAAATTGCTGAATTAATTATTTATTATTCAAAAAAATAATTTTTTCTTGTGCTATAATATAAATATATCTAGTTATTTTTGAATTTATGAATATTAAAAAATTTCAAAATCGCTTTGACGATAACTTCAAATTAAATGAGCCCTTGGCTCAAAAAACAACGTTAAAAATTGGTGGTAAAGCAAAATATTTTTTAATAGTAAATAATTCTGATGATCTAATTTGGGCAGTACGTGAAGCCCAATCACAAAATCTTAAATATTATATTATTGGTGGGGGTAGCAATCTTTTAATCGCAGATACTGGTTTTGACGGACTTGTGATACTAAACCAAACATCAAAAATATTATGTCAATCTGGGATGGCTGTTGTTGAAAGTGGGGTTAATTTATCAATCTTATTAAAAACTTTAGCAGAACAAGAAATGGGAGGATTAGAATTTTTAGCCGGAATACCAGGCACTATTGGTGGAGCTGTTTGTGGAAATGTTGAAGCTTGGGGAAAGAGTATCAGTGATATTTTTGTAAGCGCAATTGTTTTAGGAACAAATGGTGAATTAGCTAAAATTGATAAAAAGGAAATGGGGTTTGGTTATAGAACCAGTCTTGTTAAACAGGCAATTATAAAAAATAAAAGATTTCCGCCTGTAATAATAAGTGTCAATATTAAAATTAGCCCTAATACTAAAGAAGGGATTCTTAGAATAATTAATAATTATATTACGATTCGTGCTAAAAAAAATCCAGTTGGTTTTTCAGCTGGTTGTGTATTTAAAAATATTTATGTTAAAAATAAAAAAGAAATTAAGGATAATGCTAAATTTATGATTATTGATAATATTATTCCAACTGGTATGTTAATTGATAAATTAGGTTTTAAAAATAAGAGAATTGGGAAAATTATAGTATCTGATAAGCATGCAAATTTTTTAATTAATTTAGGAAAAGGAAAAAGCAGTGATTATTACAATTTGATTTCTGAAATTAAACAAAAATCTCAAAAAATATTTGGTTTAGAATTGCAAGAAGAAATCATGCGCTTAGGAGATATTTCTAAAAAGCCGGAAAGTTTTTGGAGTTTTTTGAAAAAAAATGAGAAAGATAAGTAATTATAAAAATTACAATACTGGTAATTCTACAAAAAAAAATTATGGATGTATAATTATTTTTATGATTTTTATTGCTATTATGATTTGGTTTTTTCTTTTTAGTAATTTTTTTGTAATAAAGCAAATAACTGTTGAAGGTTTAAACAAAAAAGAAAATCAAGAGATTAAAAATAATATTATTTCAAAAACTCAAGGAAAAAATCTTTTTTCTTTTTCTTCTACAAAAGCAGAAAAAATTATTGAAGAGCAATATTCAAATATTGCAAAAGTAAAAGTTTATAAAAGTCCGCCAGATCTTTTAAAAATAGTTATTGTTCAAAGAAATGCATCTTTGGTATGGGAATCAAAAAATCAAAAATATATAATTGATAATTTTGGAGTTGTATACAAAGAATATGAAAAAAGTGCGAAAGATCTTCCTGTGATTATTGATGAAAGAAATGATTCTGTTGAAATTGGTAAAAAAATATTAACAAGCAATTTTTTAAAATTTATAGACGGTATTCAACAAAATTTTGAAAAAGATTTAAATTTGCAGATTGAAAAAATTGTAATTAAAGACAGCGTTTTTGAGATTTTAGTATTTAGCAAAACAGGTATGTATATGATCTTTGACACAACTGCAAATTTAGATAAACAAATTTTAGATGCAAAAAAAGCTTTAGAAATTATTAAAAATAAGAAATTAGAATATTTAGATTTAAGAGTGCCTGGAAAAGTATATTATAAATAAAATGCTTAAAAAATGGTTATATTTTCCTAAAAAATCCAACGATGTTATTAAGCAATTGTTAATCAACAGGAAAATTTCTAAAAAAGAACAAAAATCATTTTTGCAACCATCATATGATGAAGATTTTTTCGATCCTTTTAAAATGAAAAATATGAAAAAGGCAGTAATAAGGATTGAAAAAGCACTTCAAAAAAATGAAAAAATAGCGATTTTTGGTGATTATGACGCGGATGGAATACCTGGCACAGTTTTGGTTTACGAAGCCCTTAAAAAAATAGGCATTAGGCCAACACCTTTTATTTCTAAAAGAAGTGAAGGCTATGGATTAAATATCAGAATTATTAAAAGATTAATTAAACAAAAATATAATTTAGTTATATGTGTTGATAACGGGACAAAAAACGTCAAAGAAATTAATTATGCTAAAAATAAGAATTTAGATTTTATTATTTGTGATCATCACGAAACTGGAAAAATTTTGCCAAAAGCAATTTTGTTGAATCCGAAGCAGAAGAAATGTAATTACCCTTTTAAAGAATTGTGTGGCGCAGGAGTTGTTTACAAACTTACTCAAGCGTTATCAAAAAGAAATCAAAAAATAACAGAACGCGATTTAAAATGGTGGTTAGAGCTTGCTGCGATTTCAACAATTTGTGATGTTGTGCCTCTTGTTGGTGAAAATCGAGTTATTGCTTACTTTGGCTTATTGGCTTTAAAAAAAACCAAACGAATTGGGCTTCAGGAAATTTATAAAATAGCTGGAATTGATCAGTCTGGAATTTCGACCTATACAGTTGGTTTTCAGATTGGTCCTCGTTTAAATGCCCCTGGAAGATTAAATATGGCAAATGAAAGTTTTTGGTTACTCGCAACAAAAAACATAAATAAAGCTAAAAAATTAGCAATAACATTAGAAAAAGCTAATCAAGAAAGACAAAAAAAATTATTAGATTTATTAGAAAAAGCTGAAAAAAAAATAATAAGTAACCAATATGATAAAAAAAAGATTATTTTAGTTTCTGGAAAAAATTGGCCTAGCGGTTTAGTTGGGCTTGTTGCAGGAAAAATTACTGAAAAATATTCTCGACCTACAATAATTCTTTCAAAAGGCAAAAAGATTTCAAAAGGTTCTGCAAGATCAATTGACAATTTTCATATTATTGAAGCTCTTGAAAATAGTAAAAAATATTTAAAAAAATTTGGCGGTCATTCAAAAGCTGCTGGATTGACTTTAGAAAATGAAAGATTAGAAGATTTATATAATCAATTATTAAAACTTGCTGATTTTAAATTAACTTCAGATGATTTAATCCCAAAAATTAGAATTGATCTTAAACTAAATTTCAATATTATTAATATGAATTTAATAAATAAAATTAATCGTTTTGAACCTTATGGTTTAGGAAACCCGAGGCCAGTTTTTTCGACCTCGAACCTTGAGATCATTGATAAACAATTATTGGGAAAAGAAAAAAAGCATTTAAAAATTAAAATAAAAAATCAAGACGGAATAATTTTCTCAGCAATTGGTTTTAATTTAGGAGAATTTAACAACCAAATAAAAATATCAGATATTGTTGATCTTGCATATAGTATTGATACAAACGAATGGATGGGAGAAAAGAGAATTGAACTTAGACTGATCGATTTAAAAATAGTATAATCTCTAAAAAAGAAAACGCCCCGAAGGCTTAGAATGCTTAAGGGCGTTGACGATAAACAGCCAGTGTTTTGTTCCATTGTTATGTTTTTTGCTTGTTTATTATTCTGATGGAGTTTTGGGATAAGGTACAATGGGTTAGGTTGTCCTTTGCTGTATTTGTTGCTTTTTCAGAATTCTCGTGGCTGCTCTAAGTTCTTTTAGGGTGATGTGAAGACGACGAGTAATTATGTTTCTTGTACACTTTGTGCGGCCGAATCGATTTGTAACTATTTCCTCTTCATATGCACATGCAATTATACAAGGAATGTCACCCTTAATTGTCTTTTTTGTTCCAAAGGAAGTTACTTCGAGTCTTAACTCACGATTTCCTTCGTGCCAAGTGAACCGACTTCCGACAGCAAGTCTTTCATGCGTTCGATTAGATTTATAATCCCAACCACCATATACATCAATATAGATAAACGGCGGTCTGCTTAGCGCTTTTTCAATAGACCTAGCAGCAGAATAGTTACGGACTGAAATAGCACAGTTATACCATGTTTCTACCATCCCTACAGTCTCAAATCTACGCAACTCGCAAGCTGAATTGTAGCCGCAATTTTCCCTAAACCACTTTATGTCGTTTGGTTGAAAATCTAGACGGCTGAATATCAATCTTCGCACCAAGTTGTTAATCGCAATTCTTAGACATTTGGCATTAGGATTGTGATTATTTTCTAGGAATTTGCGTATAATTATCTGAAACGGCGATAATTCTGGTTCTTGAGTGGGTATGGTTGGGGATAATGTTTTGAGTTTTTTCGAATCCATCATTTTTGACATTGGTTTTCACCTCACAAGCCGAGAATAAGCACTAAAGTTATTATAAAACAATTCAAAATATGATACAATAAAAAGGTAATTATCTTAATTTATATTTATGTCGACTTTATTTGTATGCGATCGGTGCGGGGCAGAATATTCAAAATGGCAAGGTAAATGTGATGCGTGTAATTCTTGGAATTCTTTAAAAGAATTAAAAATTTCTGATTTCCCAAAATCTTCAAAAATTGTTACTGAAAATATTAAGCCTAAAAAAATTTCCGATATTAAAATTGGAAGTAATTTTAGAGTAAAATCAAACATTTCAGAGCTTGACCTTGTTTTAGGTGGGGGTTTTGTTGAAGGGGAAATATGCTTGTTGGCTGGTGAACCAGGGATTGGAAAATCAACTTTAATGTTGGAGATAGCCTCAAAAATTCAGAATTCACTTTACATTTCAGCAGAGGAATCACTTGAACAAATAAAATCTCGTTGGCAAAGATTAAAATTAAAAAATAACAATTCCCAGTTTGTGTCAACTGAAAACTTAGATGCAATTATTTCCACGATATCTAAAATAAATCCTCAGTTAGTGATCGTAGATTCGATTCAGGCAATCGCAGATTTAAATTTAGCAAATACTGCAGGTAGCCAAGTCCAAGTTAAAAATTGCTCTTTGAGATTACAAAAAGTTGCCAAAGAACAAAAATGTACAATTTTGATTAGTAGCCATGTAACAAAAAGCGGAATAATTGCTGGGCCAAAAACATTAGAACATTTAGTCGACGCGGTTTTTTATTTAGAAGGTGCTCGAGATGGAATGTATCGAATACTTAGATCTGTTAAAAATCGATATGGTTCTGCAAACGAAATCGGAGTTTTTGAAATGACAAGCTTTGGTCTTAAAGAAGCAAGCAATAGTGAATCTGTTTTTTTGAATAAGAAAATTTTAGGTGAAGTTGGCGTAGTAACAACTAGTGTTTTAGAGGGTAACAGACCAATGATAATTGAAGTGCAAGCTCTAGCAGCGCCAAGTTATTTAAATTTTCCAAAAAGAACTGCATCTGGTATTGATTTAAAAAGAGTTAGTTTACTTGCGGCTGTTATTGAAGGTCGAACTAGCAATCGATTTGGAAAATATGATTTGTTTTTTAATATGCCTGGCGGAATTAAGCCAAAAGATAATTCTATTGATTTAGCAATTATTCTTGCTCTAATTTCAGCAGTTTGGAAAAAACCAGTTCCAAATGATTTGTTAGCAATCGGCGAAGTTGGTTTAACTGGAGAAGTTCGGGTTGTTCCAATGATCGAAAGAAGAATTATTCAAGCAAAAAAAATGGGTTTTAATCAATTTATAATTCCGGAAACATTAGAAATTAAAAACAAAAAACATCAAGTAAAAAATATACATCAAGCTATAAAAATTGCTTTTGGAAAAGGAGAAAAATGAACACTTATTTAATTTTAATTATTTTTTTATTTGCAGCTTTAATTTTTTATTATTTAGGTCAGCAAGCTGCGAAAATGACTAAAAACAAAATGTCAGATAACTTACTTTTAGTTGATACAAGCTCATTAATTGATGGTCGAATTCTTGAAATTGCAAAAATTGGTTTTTTAACTGGAAGAATTATAATTTTTAAATTTGTTCTTAACGAACTTCAAAACATTGCTGATTCAAATAATCATTTAAAAAGAACTAAGGGTAGAAGAGGCTTGCAAATTTTAAAAGAGCTACAAAAAGTTTCCGGAATTACTATTGAGATTATTGATGAAGATATTTCAGAAGTTAAAGAAGTTGATGAAAAATTAATCAGATTTGCTAAAATTAAAAATGCAAAAATTTTAACTGTTGATTATAACTTGAACAAGGTAGCTGATATCCAAGATATAAAAGTATTAAATGTTAATGAGTTGTCAAACTCAATCAAACCGTTATTTTTACCAGGAGAAAATATTGAAGTGCAAGTAGTTCAAAAAGGAAAAGACCCAGACCAAGGTGTAGGATATTTAGAAGATGGAACAATGGTCGTTATTGAAAACGGAAATCGATATATTGGCAAAAAAATAAACGCTAATGTAAAAAGAATTTTTCAAACTGATGCTGGAAGAATGATTTTTGTTGTGCCAGAGAATAAGCATAAGAAATTCAATTTTTTTAGATCTAAATAATTTTATAATCATTTATGAATTTAGCTAGAGAAATCAATAAAGTTGCAAAATTAAGAGGACGATTTAAGCTTAGATCGGGCAAAATTAGCAATATTTATTTTGACAAATATCAATTTGAATCAGATCCGAAATTGTTATTTGAGATTGTTAGGAAAATGAAAAAATTAGTTCCAAAAAATACAGAAGTTCTCGCTGGGCTGGAAATGGGAGGAATTCCAATTGTAACTCTTTTGAGTCAGCAAACAGGGATTTCTACAGCATTTATTAGAAAACAAAGCAAAAAATACGGAACGTGCAAATACGCAGAAGGAGCTGAGCTCAAAAATAAAAAAGTTATAATTGTTGAAGATGTTGTCTCGAGCGGTGGAGCAATAATTAAAGCTGTCTTAAAAATGAGAAACAATGGGATTCATATTAATTCAGCGATTTGTGTAATTGATAGAGAAATGGGTGGAAAAGAAAAATTAAAAAAACATAATATAAATCTGGTTAGTTTATTTGACCAATCTGATTTAAGAATATAAATGATTAATGCGTTTCTAGATTTATTAGTAACTGATAAATTAAATTTTTAAGGACAAACACCGGAAACTATTGATGACCCATTGCTAACATTGCCGGAAACATCTTCGGTAATTATTTTAAAATAATAAGTTTGTCCTGAAGAAAGTCCAGACATTGTATAAGTTTGATCCTGGCTGGGAGAAGCAGCTTGTCCGCTTCCAACTTTTACCAAACTTTCAGGTGCGATTCCTCTGTAAATATATATTTTTGAAAGATCTGAATCGGATGGGTTTGTCCAAGAAACCATTAAACTTCCAATTCCAGCATCGCTTACAGCAGGTGAGTCCCAAGTAATTTCTCCTGGAGCTCCTCTATCAGAAGAAACAGAAAAACTATTACTTGCATTAGCAGTAAACATTCCTTTGTCAATTAGCCTGACAGATATTTTGTGAACGCCAATAGAAAGTTTATCTGTATTATATTTTATAGACCATGGTGATTTTGTAGCAGTGCCAATTAATACATTATCAATAGAATATTCAACCTTAGACACTCCAAGGGGTGCATTTGCAGAAATAGATAAAGTAATCATGCCACTTACAGAACTAGATTGTTTTGGAGAACTAATTTTTACAGAAGGTTTATTTGTTTCAGAATGAACTTCGCAAATTTCGGTTGGAGCAATTGAACCTAAACCAACACTATTAGCCCAACCTCTTACAGGATTTTCCCAATTAGGATTTTTTGGCATTTCTGAATGAATGTTTGCATACGTTTTTTCTTCAATCATTTCTTCAGGAGTTAAATCTGAAGCTAATTTATCACCGCAAGATTTGTCAATTTTAACAGTATTATAAATATCACTTCTTTCTTTTGGAACTTGCCAAGATGCAAAAATGTCTGTTCTGACTCCAAGCGGAGTTTGACTTCCTGGTAATAACCCGGTTAATGCATCAACAGTTAATTGACTAATGCCATCTGGTTTTGCAAACTCTTCGTTTGCAGTATTTTTTAAAGCATTAATCATATAATTATGCCAAATCGGAGCTGCTGCCATAGATCCTGCGGCATGACCTGAAATTGGAGAATTATTATTATTGCCAACCCAGACAGCAGTCACAATTGATGACGAATAACCAACAGTATGAGCATCGCGATAATCTTGTGAAGTTCCTGTTTTTGCAGCTACTGTATGACCTTGAACATTTAAATAAGAATTTGCGCCAAAAGTTGGAGTTCGCGCGTTATTGTCAGAAAGGATATTAGATATTTCGTAAGCAATTTGTTCGTCTAAAACTTCTTTTGGTTTTGGTTTATTTTCAAAAATTGTTTTTCCTTCTTTATCAATCACTTTTAAAATTGGAGTAGTGTTTGCTCTTTTGCCTTGGTTAGCAAAAACACCATAAGCTCCAGCCATTTCAAGCAATTTTGTTTCCCCGCCACCAATGGCTAGTGAAAGTCCAAACCGATCTTTGTCTTCCAGAGTTGTAATACCCATATCACGAGCTGTATCAACTGCTTCATCAATTCCAACAAGCGCCAGCATTTTTACAGCCGGAATATTTAATGAATTAGCCAGTGAATCTCTTATTGAAATAGGTCCTTTAAAATTTCCACTATAATTTTGTGGTATATAGCCACCTCCAAAATCAGTTTTTAAATCAAATAAATTTGATGCTGGCGACCATTTGTCTTTAAAGCCTGTTGCGTAAACTATTGGTTTAAAAGAAGAACCAGGAGACCTATTAGATAAAGTAACATTTACATTGCCATCATTTTCTAAATCAAAATAATCTTTTGAACCAACCATAGCTAAAATTTCTCCGGTTTTTGGATCAAGAGAAACAATTGCTGCATTTGTAGCACCATATCTACTTAATATTTTTTCAGCTCCAAGATTAATAGCATCTTCTGCAAATTGTTGTTTATTAGGATCAAGTGTAGTGTAAACTTTGTAGCCACCTTCTTCAATAATGCGGTCTCCGTATTTTTGAGCAATAATTTCTTGAGCATACATTACAAAATGTGGCGCAATTATATTTTCCTTTCTTCTTTTGAAAGTCAGTTTTGTTTTTTTAGCATTTGAGGCTTGCTTTTCCGTAATATATCCTAAATCTTTCATTTGGTCTAGAACGTAATTTTTTCTTGCAGTTAAATCGTCAGTATGGGTGCCATAAGGTGAATAATAAGTTGGGGCTTTTGGTAAAGAGGCTAAAGTAGCACACTCAGCTAAGTTCAGCTCAGATGCATGTTTGGAAAAATAAATTTGTGAAGCAGCTTCAATTCCATAAGCACTTGAACCATAAGGAATTTCGTTTAAATACATTGCTAAAATATCTTCTTTTGAATATAGCATTTCCAACTCAACTGCTAAAATTGCTTCTTTAATTTTTCTGACATAAGTTTTTCTTGGATCAAGCAGAGCATTTTTAATAAATTGTTGAGTAATTGTAGAGCCTCCACTGGTATAAGAGCGTAAATGAAAAGTGTTATATATTAAAGCTCGAGCAATTCCTTTAAAGTTTATTCCATGATGAGAATAAAATCGATGATCTTCTGCGGCTATTGTGGCTTGTTTCATTCTTTCAGGAATTTTATCTTTATCTATCAAAATTCGCATTTTATCACCAGTAGCAGAATAAAGACGGTTTCCTTCGCGATCAAAAAATTGAGTACTTTCTACTGCTTTTAAATTTCTAATTTTCCCCGGAGTGGGCAAATCTTTTGAAAACCAAGCAACAGTTGTGATAATAATAATTAAAAACGCTGAAAGAGTTCCTATTATAAATCTTTTCCATTGTTTTTTGTTCCATTTCCAAAATTTAAAGTCAATTTTAAAACCCTTATTTCGATTAAATAAATCTTTGAGTGATATTCTTTTTGCCACTTTCCTCCTAAACCCAAAATTATCACAAAAATATTGTTATATCTTTATTTACATTATATCGATTTCTGAGTATAATGTAAATATATTTAGCCAAAATTAATTTAAAATTTTAATTATGAACAACAATATTTTTAGCCGCGGAACGGAACAAATTTATCCGAATCGTGAAAATTTGGAAAAAGCGCTTAATAATTCATTAAAGCAAAAAAAAGATTTTGTTGTTTATTTAGGAATTGATCCTACTGGCCCAGATTTGCATTTAGGACACGCTATTGCGGTTCGTAAATTAGCTGAATTTCAAAAAATAGGGTGTAAAACAATTTTGTTGATTGGAGATTTTACGGCAATGATTGGTGATCCCTCTGGTAAACATTCAACCAGAAAACAATTATCCAAACAACAAGTTGAAAAAAATCAAAAAAATTATTATCAGCAAATAAAAAAAATTATTAATCTTGACGGATTAAATAAAACTAAAATTGTTTTTAATTCAGAATGGTTTGGTAAATTTAATTTACAAAAAACTCTTGAGCTAGCAAGTAATTTTACCGCGCAACAAATGATAGAGCGTGATATGTTCCAAGAAAGAATTAAAGCGGGGAAACCGATTTTTCTTCATGAATTTTTTTATCCTTTATTGCAAGCCTATGATTCAATAGAAATAAACGCAGATTTAGAAATTGGAGGCAGTGACCAAATTTTTAATATGATGATGGGTAGAGATTTAGCAAAAATTTTAAAGAATAAAGAAAAATTTGTTTTGTCCATTAAACTTCTTGTAGATTCAAATGGCAAAAAAATGGGGAAAACAGAAAACAATATGGTTAAATTATCTGACAATCCAAAAGAAATGTTTGGGAAAATAATGGCTTTTACTGATGGATTAATCATTCCTGGCTTTGAGCTTTTAACAGATGTGCCACTAGAAGATGTTGATAAAATGAAATTTGAGATGCCTGAAAAACTTAATCCCCGAGATGCTAAGGCAAAATTAGCAAAAGAAATTATTAAAATTTTTTATTCAGAGAAAGAAGCGAATCAGGCTGAAGAATCATTTAATAATATTTTTAGAGATAAAAACTTACCTATAGAAATGCCTGAAAAAATTATTAATAAACCTCAAATAACCCTTTTAGATCTTGTTTCAAACAGTGGTTTTGTCCAATCTAGATCTGAAGCAAGAAGATTAATTTTAGATAATGCTATTAAGATTGGCAATGAAAAAAAATGCGATCCTTTTGAAATAATTGATATTACTAAATCAGCTGTGTCGAAAAATAGAAACACTAATTCGCGTCGATCTTTTTCGCTGGTTTTAAGAAAAGGTAGCAAAAATTTTATAAAAATAATTTATAATGATTAAACAAGAAATTTTAAAAGATGTTGAAAAAGCATTAAAACTTTTAAAATATTCAGTTTTTAATAAAAAAATTCAAATATTAATACCACCAAAAAAAGAAATGGGTGATTATTCTATTAATGTAGCTTTTTTAATTAGCGTTCAAAAAAAGTGTAACCCTAATGAAATTGCTGAAGAAATTGCTTATAAATTATCTCAATTTGGCAATTATAAAAAAATTGAAGTTTTAAATGGGTATATAAATATATTTTTAAAATCCAATATTTTAGAAAAAGAAATTCTAAATGTTTTAAAAGAAAAAGAAAAATTTGGTAATAATAATTTAGGAAAATCTATAAAAACTCAAATTGAGTTTATCTCAGCTAACCCAACAGGTCCTTTAACGATTGGTAACTCTCGCGGAGGTATTATTGGAGATGTGCTTGCAAATGTTTTGTCTAAATCAGGTTATAATATCGAGCGAGAGTATTATTTTAATGATGCTGGTGGGCAAATAGATGTTTTAGGTCATTCAATACTGGGGGATAATAAATCAACATATAAGGGTGAATATATTTTAAAATTACGTGAAAAAAATAAATTAAAAAATTATCGTAAAGTAGGGGAATGGGGAGCTAAATTAATTATTAAGGATATTAAAAAAACAACCGAAAAAATGGGTATCAATTTTGATAATTGGTTTGCGGAGGGTAAAGATTTGCGTGATAAAAAAAAGATTGAAGAAATAATAAAATGGTTAAAAACCAAAAAATTGGTTTATAAAAAAGACGGCGCGGCTTGGTTTAAATCAAAAAAATTTGGTGATGATAAAGATCGAGTTTTAATTAAAAAAAATAACGAGCCAACTTATTTTTGTGTAGATTGCGCTTACCATAAAAATAAATTTATTGACCGAAAATTTGGGTATGTAATTAATGTTTGGGGGGCAGATCATCATGGGGATATGGCTCGACTTAAAGGTTTTGTTAAAGCACTAGGATATGAAAAAAATTTTAAAATATTAATTCATCAATTTGTGAGAATTATAAAAAATGGTAAAGAAATCAGAATGTCTAAAAGAAAAGGAAACTATATTTTAGTTGAAGATTTATTGGACCAGGTCGGTAAAGATGTATATCGTTTTTTTATGCTTGAATATTCTAAAGATAGCCATTTAGATTTTGATTTGCAGCTCGCAAAAGAAAAATCTCAAAAAAATCCTGTTTATTATATTCAATATGCGTATGCAAGAATTTATGGAATTTTAGATAAAATTAAAAAACAAGATTTGCAAAAAGGCTTTTTACTAAAGTTTAATAACTATGCGGAGATTGAACTTGCTAAAAAAATTCTAGAATTTCCAGAAATTGTTCAAAATATTGCAACAAGTTATGAAGTCCAAAAACTATCTATTTATTCTTTTGAATTAGCTCGTGCTTTTCATTATTTTTACGAAAAATGTTCAATTACCAAATCAGACAATATAACAAAATACTCTCGTTTAATGTTATTAAAAGCTACACAAATAGTTTTAAAAGAGACGTTGAATTTGATTGGTGTTAGCGCGCCTAAAAAAATGTAGAATATCTATTAAATTTTAATTTTAGCAATTTTTGATTCAGTTATAAAATATAATTCTTGTTGATTATTATCAATTTTAAAATCAATAATATTTTGATTTTCAATAATAACCTTTCTTTGATATTGGCCAGATTTGGTTAATTGCCAAATATTATTACTTTGATCTAACACAAAAATGCTATTTATTAATTCATTCGTAAAAATTTTTTTAGGCTTAAATTCGTTGCTGTTAACTCCAGCTATTTTAAAATTTTGATTTTGACGACCCTGCGAAATTTGGATAATAGTATTTTTGAGCGCAACGTAAACATCTCCGTCAATTGACAACGAAACTGCTTGAGAAATATCTGTTTCGTCAATAATTAATTCCTTTGCTTTTTGCCAGCCAGTAGGAGTTTTTGAATGTCTAAAAATTTGTTCGTTTTCAGTGCTTAATAAATAAATTCGATCTCCATATGTTGTAATGTCTTTTGCGCTTGCAAATTCTCCTAAAGCTAAATGAGTTTTTTTAATTTCGTTAGTATTAATTATATATTCATAAATATTTTGTGATTCATCGTAAATTTCAATACTATCAGAAAAATTTGTTATAAACTTTGAATTTTTTGAATCATTGGGTAATGTAGCTTTTTCTGAAATATCTTTTGATTTTGTTTCCCATTCATAAATTTTTCCATTTTGATTTACAGTCCATAAATTATTCTCAATAATCAATAGCCCGATTGGTTTAATAATATTTTTTTGACTTAAATCAGCAATAATATTTGGTTCTTGAATCCTTAAAACTCCCTCAATACTATCAAGCTGCGATTGAATTTCTTTTTCAAGATTGAGCTTTTGGTTTGAGGATGATAATTTTTGTAAATCGTTTTGCGCTTCGAGAAATATTTTTTTTGCATCTTCTTTTTTACCTAAAGAAATGTTTAATTTTGCTTCGTTAATTTTTGATTCAATAGAAGCAATCAGGTCTTGCTCTTGTTTGCTTAGAACTCCATTGTTTATATTTGGTTCGCGAATTATTTTAACAACAATAAAAATAACTATAATCGCAATTATTATTAAAATACCAATTAAAACTTTTCTATTTTTTGGGTTTAATAATGATTGAACTAATTTGCCAATAAAAACAACTATACTTTTTAAAAAAATTGAAAATTTATTATTATTAATTTGCGGACGTTCAATAAAATTTTCCCATTCTTTGTATTCTGATTTTTTTCTTAAATTTTCTTTTGTAACTTGTTTTTGAGTTGCTTCAAACTCTTGCGCCCCAATTCTGAATTGTTTTGAAAGCCAAATTAGAAAATAGCCCAAATTGCAAATCAATTTATAAAAAAATTTTTTAATATTAATAAATAAATTTTTAGATGATGAAAAAGAAAAATTAAAATTAGGTTTTTTATTTATAAAAAAATTTAAAAAAGCGTTTGGTTCTTTTTTGTCTAGGTAAACAATTGGAAGAATATTTTGGGGTGGAGAATAGCCTTGTTTTTCCGGTGAAACTGATTCAATAATAATAGCGTTTGCTGCTAAAGCTTTTTTGTTTTTTAAGATTTGGCTAATTTCATTTACAGCAACTACAGGGTCAAAATCGTTAATAATTTGTCTAATATTATGAAAAGGGATTTGGTCAATTAAATAATTATTGCATAATAAAATTTTGTCGCTAAGTTTAAAATCTCCAGACACTAACGAAGAAAAAGTTTTAATTGGCGCAGGAATTTCGTTATTAGATTCTAGAATTTGTGAAAAATTATTATTTCTAAATAAATATGCTTGAGCGTTGCCAGTATTTGCAATAAAAATTTTTTTATTAATTATTAAAGCAATTATTGCATTTAATTTTCCAACCCAATCTTTTTGATCGCTTTGAGCCATTTCAGCTAAATGCAAATTTACTTTTTTCAGAGCGTTTTCTAAAGTTTCTTCAGGATTCTTAGAATTATTTGTTTTATAATAAGTTTCTGTAACCAACTCAATAATCCTTTGACCAACTTGAGTTGCAGGAAACCACGGGCTATTTATTTCAATTAAAAAATAAAGAGTGCCTAAATCTTTTTGAGTTTTAGATTTTTCAATTTTTACTTTCAAATAGCGATCAGTGCTGTTTGAAGATGTAAGTATTTGTCCTATTCGAAAATCATTACTCATTATTCCTCATAAGAGTTCTTAAATCAATAATACTATTTCATTATAAAAACTTTGATTATAAAATGCAATTTATTTTTAAATATGAATTATGTAAAATATAAATGCAAAACTTAATAAATTCAAAATAGTAGCTTCGGAGCGTAGCATAGCGGTTTAATGCGCAGGGCTGGGGGTCCTGAGATCGGAGGTTCAAATCCTCTCGCTCCGATTTTAAGAAATATTTGCATTAAATTTTATTGACATTACAAGGTTAGTCTGGTATTTTTGTATTACGTTTTGGAAAAAAATTGTACCTTACAAATTGGGAAAGGAGAAGTCTATGCCATCACAAAAGTCAGAAGATAAGCAATATGATAGAGTTGTAGCTTTTGTTTGCCCAGCCTGTAATACAGCATTGGGTATTTCTGTCAGCGAAGCACGTCGTAGGTTCAAAGAGGAAAGAAAAAGTAAAAGTTTCATCTTTGTAGATTGCGCTTGCGGTCAAAAGTGCGTTATTGATAGGAGAATGCAAGTTAGCAAGTTTTGCTCAACTTTGCCAAATCTTGAATCAATCCACGAACACTACTGATACTAAGGAGGAATTTATGGTTGAGTTAGCTTTAAGAATGACAAAGCCGCATTGATTGTTTGAGAAAATTCAGCATCCAAACCAACAGTGTGGAGGTTCGTAATGATAGGAACGGTAAGAAACAACCAGCAGTATTATTCGGCAGATAGGATTGAAAAACTTGTTAGATGCTTTGCGCACGGCAAGCGTTGTAATCGAAAGATGACAGACAAAGAATTTCAACAATTGCTTGCACATGTTCGGCTTGATGAATATCAGTTTAGGTATTGTCGAAATCTAAAGCAAGTGCTTGGGCTTATTGCTTGGCATGTTAATCAAATCGCACCAGATATAGTTGTT
>CAYUUY010000001.1:57174-66144 GCA_964448035.1 uncultured Candidatus Saccharibacteria bacterium | reverse complement strand
CATTTTACGATCCTACTGCAATGATGGAATGTTTAATTCCAAAAAACATAAGAGCGTCTCATTTGTGGGGTGACGAAGATTGTGAAGGAATAGATGTTCGACCTTATCAGCAACCTATGTTGAATTATAGTTATATGTATGCTGATGATGATAGATTAGAAGAGAAAGAAAATTTTCAAAGACGTAAGGGTGCTGGTGATTTAATCAATATTGGTGCAAGGAATTTGGGGAAGTCGTTTCTTATGGTATGTGATGAGTTTTTTACAATGATTCATTATGATGGAGATGAGAGTTGCGTTGCTTCGTTTGATTATGCTCATTTGAAAAAAATAGCACAACCGATTGTTGATTTAGCAAAATATCATCCGTTTTTTAATATATTTAAAAAATCAAAAGTTGAATGTGCAAGACATGATGCTGGTGGATTTACAATTGATACAGTAACTGGTCATATGACTTATGGAAAAAATGAGAAAGTTGAAAGTAATGAACCAGGCACGGCCTTTCACTCACTTCATTTTAAGTCATTTAAATATGAAGAGGCCAGTTATATGTCATTGGAAGGAACCAAAAAAAGAATAGATTCTGGTAATAGTGGAGGATACATTTGTCAGTTAAGTGGAATTCCAGATTTAAGGTTGGGTTCTCCATTAGGCGATATTTTATATGACGATTCAAAAAAACCTTGGATGTGTAGACTCCCACAGTTCGTCCGAGACGACTGGTCAGATAAAGAAAAAAAAGAACGTATTAAGGAATATAATGGAGAAGAAAGTTTAGATTATTTATTGAATGTTGTCGCCGAGTTAATTGAAGGAGCATTTGGTTATTTTGATATAGAAAGATTAAAACAAGGAAAATATAATCCAAAAAAATCAGTAAAATTTTTTGAAGTTGGAAAAAAATCATTTAATACTTTTAAAACAGATTTAATAATAGAACCTATGCCCTGCGAACAGTGTATTGTGGCGAGTGATATTGGAACTACCAAAACACCATCAGAAATTTGTATCTTCTTCGGAAATAAAGATTTGTTTAAATGGCGATACAATATAGCCTTACAGAAATTAACAACACAAGAACAAACAGAAGTGTTTTTCTGGTTATATGAAAAAATCGGTAATGTAATAATATCTTTAGATACCACTAACAGCGACGGGAGGTCAATAGCTGACGGATTAGAATTGTTGGGTGTACCAAAGAAAAATATTGTACGTTGTGCTTTTGGTTCAAACATGATTATTGGATTTGAAACCGAAAAAGACCCAAATGATCCAACAAAAGAAAATGTTATAACAGACAATAAAGGCGAACCAATTTATAAGTTAGAAAATACTTTAGATTGGGCGAATATGGAATTGAAGAAGGTTTTTTATGATGGATTAGTTGAAATACCACATAATGAAAAATTTATGAAACAAATTCAAAGTTATTATTGTGTACAGACTGGTAATAGAAACAAATATGGTACAAGAACACAGGATCACGTTGTCCAAAGTTTTCAGTGTTTCTCAATTGCAAGATTTCAAAATTACGGATTAAATTTACAAACTGAAGAAAATACACAATCAACATTTTTTGGTGGATTTTAGGAGAACATATGACGGTAATTAAAAAAAAGAAAACAAAACCACGAACTTTAACTCTTGCTAAGGCAAACAAAATTGCCATGGAAGTTATAAAGGCTGGCGAATTATCAACAGAGTTATCGTGGAATGCCATTGTTTCTCGTCTTCAAAATTTCGGAGCAAAAATAAAGGTTGCTGACGATTTTTATACTCAGGTAGAACAAATTGACCAATTATTGGCCGATGATAAAACGGGAATTGTAAATACTATTTTAGAATTTATGATTTCAAGTGCAACAGTTCCTTTTACATATGTAACTAATAATAAAAAATTAACAGAAATTTTTAATGATTGGTCAAAAAATAAATTAAATAAAGATTTTTCAATTGATATTCCTGTTGGACAAACAGAATTATCAAGTCAATATTTTAGAGAAAGATTAAGAAGTTCTTTTATTGTTTTAAATATTGTGTGGGATGAAATAGATGGGTATATACTTCCATCAAGAATGTTTTTTTCGAATGGTGGAGCTGTTGCAGTTAAATCAGACAAAAAAAGACTTAATGGTAAAGCATATTGGATTGGTGATAAAGAATTAATTAACACGGATTCAAAAAGTTATATAATTAGAAAACCATATAATCTTTGGCATGAAGACCTCCCCACTCCTTATCTTGTAAAAAAGGGAGTTTTATTTAATGCATTATTAAAAAAAGAAGTTATTAATAAACAAGGTGAAATTTTAGAAGAAATAATTCCTTATTTGTTATTGCTTCGAGGTGGAGATAAAGATTTATTAAATAAGAATATGCTTGGGGATTTGGAAAATAATCTGAGTGCTTTAAAAGATACACTAAAACAAGCCAAAAATAGTAAAAAATATAGATCAGAACGTGGCGACACAATTTTAAAAGGAAGATACGATGTTACTTTAGAACATTTTTTTCCTGATCTATCAAAAGTATTTGATACAAAAATAGTTAAACCAATGAATAATGATATTCTTTTTGGTTTAGGATTGGTAGAATTAGAAGGTTTTTCGTCTACAAGAACTGAGGCTATTTTAAATCCAAAAGTTTTGATTGCAGAAATCATTGATGGTGTAAAGGACTTAACTCTATTATATGAAGATGTTATGCGAATGATAATTGAAAAAAATGCCCATGCACATCCAAAATTAAATAATAAAACTATCCGTCTTGTACCTGGGGTTATAAAACCAATTCTTACTGATAATATGCTTAGATTGATTAAGGATTATTCAAATACAGGACAGCTATCATTAGAGGCATCTTTTGAGGCATTACCATTAGGTTTCGATTATGAAATCAATAAAATGCAAAGACAAGAAGAACAAAAAAACGGTTTAGAAGAGGTATTTTTCCCAAGACCAATTCTTAATCAAAATAGTGATGATCAATTTGGAATGCCAAGGCAAAACATAACACCCAATGAAATTCCAAAAGAATAAAATTAAATTCAAAGGTAAAATATAAATGAAAAAATTAATATTCAGTATAATTTCAATATTTTTGTTATTGACAACAAATGCATATTCCGTTCAAACCGGTAAAACAGCGAGTATTTCGCAATATGACGATCAATGCTTAATGTTTGAAACCATTGATGAAACTGTTGCTAATAGAATTTGTGGAAAAATAATAGTACCGAATGGATCATTGACAAATAACGGAGATGGAACATGGTCATTATCAACAGGTAGTGGAGATTTATTAGCTGATGGAACTATTCCTATGACAAATAATTGGGACATGGGTAATTTTGATATAAGTGCCAAATCATTTATTGCAGATAATGCAACATTTACAAACGCCAATATAACCACGTTAGATGTATTTCCGTTAACTCCATCATCAGCACCAAATGCAGATTATGAAGTTGCTAATAAAAAATATGTGGACGATTTAAGTGTTTCGGGTATTGATAGTTTAGTATCAGATATAGGTGTTGTATTTCCTTTTGATGGAGAAAATCTATCTACTGTTTTTGTTGATGAAATAGGAAATGCATCAGAAACATACACTTTTAAAAATGAAACTGGACTGATTTCTGCATTAGACACATCAGTAAAAAAATTCGGTAATAGCAGTTTAAAAATAACCCCAACTTTATCAGGCACATATCGTGCTACCAATGTTAGAGCAATTATAGATTCAACATCCGTTCAATACTATGATGCATTTAATCAATCATTATCAACAGATGTAACAGTTTCTTTTTGGTTAAAATATGATACTGCAACTGCATATCAGTATAATTTAAACTTAGTAGAATGGGACACAAATGTTGGAGGCAGAAGATTTTACATAACTCAAAATGTGGAAACAGGACTATATTGCTCAAATGTTGCTGGCGATGATATGCAAACTAACGTACCAATAACAGATTTAAATTGGCATCATCTTGTTTTTTATAGATCAGGAAATATTGGAAGTTTTTATTTGGACGGACAACAAATAGGATATGCTGGTGCTTTAGGAAACCAATCGTTGTCTGGTGGTGGAACTATTGATTTAGGACAACAGCAAAAAATAGTATCACAAATTGCAACATTACATTTTGATGATTTTATTATTTCTAGAACAAATATTCTTAATTTATCTCCAAATGTTGGATTATCAGACACATATGATATACCCACAACACCAATTTCTTTACAAGAAAATAAAATTGTTATAACTAATGTGTCCGGAGATGTGTCTAGATCATCAGTTTTTATTAACGATAACGGCGACATTTTACCTGAATTAAATAATAGTGTTGATATTGGAAATGAAGTAAATAAATTCAAAAACATTTATCTTTCTGGAAATACAAACACCGATAAATTGATTGTAACAACAAGTATGACTTTTCCAAACGATAGTATTTCAGATGCTAATGTTGTCAATGATTTAACAATTAATTCAACAAAACAAATAACTGGAGAAAGTATATTAACTACTGGAAGTATAACCATAGATTCAAATACAAAAAAATTGTATTTTGGTGATTTACAAGAAGCATCTATTTATTATGATGGCACAGATATGATTCTTGATGATGACAATATTGAACCAGTATCATTACAAGCAATTGCCGATTATAAAAGTGGATTTGGCTGGGAAGACCCTGTTGACACTGATGATTTTACAAGTGTTGATTATAGACAATCAGGAAGTTTTGATGTAACATTAAACGCTATTTTTTGTGAAACAAGTTCTGGATCAGTAGAGTTCGATTTACAAATCGACGATGGATCTCCGGCCGATATAAATGGAACAGATATCGTTTGTGATTCAAGCGGTATTTTAGACTCATCTTTAGCAGGAGATGTGTCGTTTGATGCGGGAGATAAAATAGACATATCTATTACAACAGTAACAGATACACCTGGAGACATAAAAATATTTTGGTTTGGTACAAAGAAAAATTAAGGAATATTATGTTTAAAAAAATAACATTTTTATTGTATCTTTTATGCTTAATATTGTTCGTCTGTGTTACCAAATCTCATGCAGTTGATGAGTTATTATTTTTAGGAGATTCGATAACAAATATAGGTGCACCGTATTTTGAAAGTGAGATAGGTTCAGTTAATTACGATTATGTAGGAAACCAAACAACAAGCGAAACAAATCATGGTGGTGTATCAGGAAATTATTCACATGTTATAAAAGGTCGGATTTTAAATGAAACACTTAATTTTACAGCATCTAAAAGAGCAATTCTAATACATGCAGGAACAAACGATTGTTCAAACAGTGTTACAACGACAGATATAGTTACTCATGTTACAGATATGGTAGACATGATACATGACATATATCCAAACACCGATATTCATGTTGCACTATTAATACCGTCTACAGATAGTGGAATAAATACCAACATCATAGCGTTTAATTCTGCATTGGACACGGCCTTACAAACAAAACAAGGAACTATTTCTAATTTGTATATAGTTGATATGTACACCGCATTTACCGATAATGTTAACTATGCAACCGAATATTATACTGACACGGTTCATCCAAATGCCACAGGATATGGTGTTATGGGACAAGCGTGGAAAACATCGCTTGATTCAGCAGGAACAATAGGATCAACAAGTAGTATAAATTACCCAGATGAAAATACAACATTACTAATACATGCTAACGGAGAATATGGCACTACAACATTTACAGATAGGTCATCAAAACGAATTCAGATAACATCAAATCTTGCAGTGTCGTCAGCCACACAAAAGGTGTTTGGTTCTGGTTCGGCCTATTTTAGTGGTGTTTATCATAGTTTGCGTATACCAGATAGTACAAATTTCACATTTGGTTCATCAGATTTTACTATTGATTTTAGATTTTATCTTTATGATTTAACAGGATATCAATCGTTTTTTTCTCAATTCAATATTGGTGGAACAGATTTATCGGTATATATTAGGAAAGAATCGTCTCATTTATTAAGATTCGGTTATTCTTTGGATGGTACTAATGTTGTTTGGGTACCTACATCACTAACAGTTCAAATAAATACATGGTATCATTTTGCTGTAGTGAGAGATGGAGCAACAATAAGATTGTTTGTAAATGGTGTTCCTGATGGAACGAACAACATTGGTACAGGAACAATACATGACTCCACAAGTGCAGTTCAAATTAGTGGTTATGCATCAGCTAATACGCAACACATATTAGGATATATTGATGAATTCAGGATAAGTGATACAGCAAGATGGACAGAAGACTTTAGTTCATCTTTACCATCAGAAGAATATCCTGTAATATATAATAGACGAATATTTAATATTTTTTAGAATTACAAAACGATTCCAAAAAAGACAGTAATGGATATGATATAGTTACAGAGAATCATTGGTATACTCATAAAGATGTAAAAATTTAAAATTTTTTGAGGTTAATAATGTCATTAATAAAAGAAAACATAACAGTACATGGATCAGTTGTAACAACTGAGGCATCTGAAGATATAATTGCATTAGCAAAAACAAGAGGAATCGATCTTCCTCATCCGGCATTGGCTGTTTTTTCAAGTGTACTTTGTGAAATAGAAAAACCAAATGCTAATAAAGTAAGACTTGGAAAAAAAGCAACACAAGATGCATTATCTACTTTAATAGGAACACAAGTAAATTTTAATCATGAACGAAGAGGAAATATTTGTGGTTATATTTTTGATAGTAGATTAAATAAAAACGATGAAGTTGAAATATCATGTATCTATTTTAAAGATATCTATAATTTAGAATATGAAACAGCAATGGATTTATTTAAAGATGGTGAATTAACTATGTCATTTGAGTTATCTGCTGAAGTTGAAAGCCAAGATAAACTTAATGATGGAACAAGAAGAATAAACGATTTTTATTTTACAGGTGCCGGATTATTGCTTGGTGAAAAACCAGCATGTAAAAAAGCCATCGTTTATGAGTTTGCACAACAAGAACTAGAATGTGTTTTTGCACAAAAAGAACCAACTATTATGAAGACCATTGAATCTCTTTACGCTAAGAAAAATTCCAACTTAGTTAAGATATATGCCAATGTTGATAATCAGGAAGAAATTGATTTTAACATAGCAATGAGTTTTTATTATGCCGATGATACTGATAAAAATTTAATAAATGAAGAAGCAAAAAAATGGACAAGAAAATTTATTAATGATTTACCAGATTCAGCTTTTGCAGTAATTGAGCCAGCATATAAAAGCGGAGACGTTGAAGATAAAAATGCACGCCACTTACCACATCATGACGGAGACGGTGATCTAGGTAAAAAACAGTCAAATAAAAATGTGGATAAACCCCATTTACGTAATGCTTTAGCTAGAGTTAATCAAATAGAGCCTGTGACAGATTCAATTGATACAGAAAAATTACGCAATAAGGCGAGTAATCATTTAGAAAAACATAAAAACGTATTAGAAAAAGCCCAGGAGGAAAAAGAAACTATGAATTTTGAAGAATTAAAACAGTCTATAATTGCAGAATTAGGTGATGTTGTTAAGGATTGGACAGATGAAGATTTTAAGGATGAAGCAAAGGTTGAAGAAGCAAAGGCCACAAAAGCAACCGAAGATGCTAAGATCGAGGAAGATAGATTAAAAGCTGAGGCAGATGAAAAGGCAAAGGCTGATCTTGAAGCAAAAGAAAAAGAGGAAGCTGATGAGAAAGCAAAGGCCGATGCAGAGATTGCTAAAACAACTTATGTTACAGACCAAACTACAAAAACAACTGAAACCTTTGATGAGAATGAAACAGTAACTGTTGTTGAGGGTGAAGTTACTCAGACTTATATTGATAGTGATGGTAAAGAGTCAAAAAGAACTCGTAAATTCAAAAACGAAGAAGTTTATATGTATGCTAAGGTTATTGCTATGAAAGCAGAGTATGATACAAAGATAGCAGAACTTGAGGCTACTCTTAAAGCAAAAGATTCCGAAATTGAAAATGTAAGAGCTAATGCTGAAAAAATCGGAAAAATGAAAGTTGAATTAGCTAACAATAAATTTGTTGCTGATTTTTCAGATGAAGATTATCTTGACGAAACAAAGGTCGAAGAGGCAAAAACTTCTATGGCCAATGAATTAGTTATTTCTGAAAGAAAAGAAGAATTGAAAGATAATGAGTTTGCTTCTGATTTTGAAGATAAAGATTATCTAAATGAAGATAAAGTTGAACTTGCAAAAACTAAGAAAGAATTAGAAATAGCAAAGACAGCTAAGACAGTTCCAGATACAAAAACGGTAAAAATTGATGCAAAAAAAGACGATTTTGATGCAGGAGAAAATGTAGTTATAAAAGGAATAAGCCCATTAAGTAAACTTTTAAGGGGTTAAAATCAAAAAGATTCAGAAGCAAACAAAAGATTCAAATATAAAGAATTAAATTCTTGGAGGAAGCAAAAATGAAAGAGAAAATGACAGCAAAAGAGATTATGGAAGCGAAAAAGCAGATGGAAGTATTGGCATATGCACCAAATAGAGAGCAATTAATTGCAGAAACTATTAGAGATGTGTATGATCCAGAAATGCCAGTTAATGATATTATAGAAAAAATAGGTTTTGAGATTCGTAGAGCAGATGTCGGTGAGCATGTAAATTATAATTCACCAAGAAGCAATGATAAAAAGGTATTAGAGTTATCAGCAAACTGTAATGTTTCTCATGTGAAAAGAACCCCAGCATCACGTACTGAACTTTCGTTCGTGAACGCAGTTTCTGAAGATTATTATGTATGTATTATGGATTTACTCTCAGGAGATCATAATGCATTGAAAGAAGCCGGAGAAGACATTATAGAAGCATTGAACAGATATGAGTTGTATGCAGTTTTACAACTTATTGATGCGGCCGCAGTTGCTAATGGTAATGTTTTTACTC
>CAYUUY010000001.1:0-57164 GCA_964448035.1 uncultured Candidatus Saccharibacteria bacterium | reverse complement strand
ATGTAGGCCAATGGGTTACTTTTAATGATGGTCATGGTAATGTTTTTACTCTTGATTCTGGATATACAAGGCTCAATATACCTAAATTATATGCGATGAAGAAAGCCATTCGCAAGTATGGCCAAAAGCTTGTTTTGGTTACTGGTACTAATGTTACAGAAGACGTTGATCTTTTAGATTATAATGCTGACAAAAATAGAGAACAGTCTGTTATGAGTATTGTTGATGAGCATATACCAGTTGAATCTCTTGATGTATATGTTGGTGGTGTTTCTAAAGACGTTATTGACGACGATGTAGCTTATTTAGTAGCGGTTTCTGATAGCAAAAAAAATAAGCCTGGTATTTTTGCACGTAGAAAAATGTCAGATTCAGTTATAAGTAAAGCACTTGACACACAAATAGTAAATAAAGAAAGAGCAATTATTTTTACTGGTTCTAACAAATCAGTAGATGCTCTTGATAAGTTTGCTCTTGGTTATGCAGGTGTACAGCAATATGGTGCAGTTATTATTAACTCTAACCCTATTGCTAAGTTTACACGTAGCTAATAGATAATGTTATGTTGAGGGAGATTAAATTCTCCCTCTCCACAACCATAACAGAAAAGGAATAATATGATTGACCAAATAACAAACAAAGATTATCTTTCATTTTTTGATTATTGTACTAGAAAAAAATATTTGACTGATAGAAAAAAAATAAAGTTATTATATAAAAGTATAATTAAATTTAATATTCCTTGTTTTGTGCATAGCGATTGGACAGGTTTTATACTTTGTTATCAGCGTCATCTGTTTTTGGTTGTTGATAACATTAAAGTTGCTGATGATTTATTGAGAATTTTCTTATGGAACCACAACCAATATTGTAAAATAACATTAGAATATTCTGTTGATTTTCATAAATTATTAATGAAATATAGATTTAAGTTAGTAAATAGAAATGGCAAAATAAATACATATGAGTGTCTTCCGAGGATAAAAAAGAATGACTAATTATTATGAGATTTCATTTATTAAAAGATTAACAAGAACAATAATAGGCGATTCATTATCAATAAAGGGCCGTGATGTTTTTCAATATAAAGGTGACACATCATTTTCATTAACTGAGGATTTTCCTGATTCGTCCACAATATCTATTACAGTAAACGGAACATCATTACTCAGTGGATGGTCATATAATTCAGTAACAAACATGATAACAATAACATCATCATTAACAACTGATGATATAATAATTATACGATACTCTTTTTATTGTAAATATAGCGACACAGAAATTGTAAATTATATAGAATCATCATTTGCGTATTTTAGCCAATATGGATATAAAAAAATATTTTTGCTGAATAGTGGAAGAGATGAAGTTTGGACACTTAATGGTGATTTTCCATCTTTAAAAGAAGCCTATCAAATAGCGATTATTTCAGCGATTATAATTGATCCTAAAAATGTGTCTATAAAAACTAAAGAATTTTCAATATCTGCACGAGAAAACAAAAATCAATGACTTAATTGGTGAAGCATTCCAACAATTCACTAGCTTTTTGGGTGAAATAACATTTGATGAAGATTTAAAAGAGGAAGTATAAAATGACTATACGAAAAATAGGCATTGATTTTATTGGACAAAATACAGTAAATACTAAATTAAAGTATTATAAGGGTTCTAGTATTGATTTGCAGGTTTATACGCATTTTGATATAACAAATTTTAAAATACGAGCAGAAGTGTTTGACAATAGTAATAATTCTATTCAAATAGCAACATCTAATTCGGGCGGTACAGATTTACAAATTTTGATAACTGACGCTAGTAATGGAATATTCACGTTACATGTAGATAAAGATTTAACAACCAATTTTTTAAAACAATCATTTATTGAAATTGAATTAGAAGATGCTGATGGAGATTGTTTGGAAACAAGAGTTATACCTATTGAATTATCTGCACAAGAAATAAGATGGACAATACCAAGTTAATTAGGACAAAAAATGAACAATACTGATAAATGTTATGCAGATCAAATATTTAGGGATTATGCAGAAAAAATATCTGTTTATCTTCCAAAAACAAAATCCAAACATGCAAGTTATGATAAATTTCGTGATGTAGGGTATACAATAACAGATCAAAATTATGAAACAGTAAAGGCTATTGTTCGTGATGCAAAACCTGAAGAGTTAATTTTAAAAAATATAGGAAATGTTTCGATAGGTGCAAAAAAAATAGTAGTAAAAGACAATGATGTATCTCTTATAAAACTGAGTAATCGTATAACAATTAAATCAATAGAATATTATATATATAATGATGCTGTAGGAAATAAGTTTCAACTTTTAGGAAGTCAACTTGGTTATTCTACAATTATGATTTTTAGAAAAGAGATTTAAAATGGCAACCAGAGTAAGAGTAAAAAAACAGAGTTCTAAAAAATTATCCGATGAAATAAAAGAATATGTTTTACCTATTGCCAGCAATCATCTTGATATAGCAGGACAATTAACAGTAGAAGAAATGCAGGGACAAATTAGGTCAAGTATTCAACGTCCTGGTTCAACTGGAAATTTAGAAAACAGTATTTTTGCAGAAAGAGATACCCTATTATCTGTAGGAATTGGAAATATAAGTTATTTGGACGCTAACGCCGCCTATTGGGCTTCTCTTAATTATGGTAGTTCTCATTTGGTTGGCAAACAAATGCCCAAAGGAACTTTTAGTCCAGGAATCCCAATGCCCGATGCAGGATCGTTTAGAGATGGAAGATTTTATAAAGGATTAAATCAGGGAAACAAAACATACGCTCCTATTATTACGAAACCAATAGAGCCACATAACTATATAGAACGAACAGAAGCAAAATTATCGGTAATTGCAGAGAGGGCAACTAAATAATGGCTATTCTATCATGGCAAACACCATCTAATATTGAGAATTCTATTAAAAAGTTTATAGATGCACAAATATTATCACAATCATTACAATTGCTCGATCAAAATGGTGTTGCACAAGATATATCGGTTAGAATCGGAAAAACAGTTAACAATAGTTGGAATTTACCTCTTATTCAATTATATTATGATAGTAAAATTTCTGTTCCATTAGAACTCGGTTCCAATAATCAATTAAAAGATTATTTAGTTATTATAGAATGTCGAACGCTTTTACCAGGGCAAGAATCAAATTTAGCAGAATGGCTTGAAGATTTAATAAAAAATGGTATGACTTATTATGAGTATACTGTAAATGCTGGGTTTCCTGATGCACCAACAGAAACAGATTCTGGTCATATTAATTTAAGTTTTGTGTCGAGTAATCCTGTTAATACAGGTGATGATGCTGATTTATATGATAAAAATAGATATAGAACCACAATCAAATGTTGGTTAACGTAAAGGAGAAGACTTCATGCAATCGATTGAGTACATCAAAATAGGATTACAATTAGCATCGTTTCTCTTAACAATTGGTATGGGTATTGCTGGTGTATGGGCATTTAAAAAAATAACAGAAAATCATTTGGCTCACATTGATTTGGATTTGAAAAAAATCATTAAAACTGTTGATAAAAACACCAATGACATCAATACTTTAAACATATCAGTGGCAAACTTAAAAGGTAGATTTGGCGAAAAGGAATAATATGACAATTAAAAAAAATTATGGATGGATTCCAGATGTTCCAGATCAAAGAGATTTTTTATATAAAGGAACATTCAGCTTTCTTTTACCAAGCAAAGTAGATTTAAGAGAATTTTGTTCCAAAATAGAAGATCAGGGTAGTTTGGGAAGTTGTACAGCACAGGCTCTTGCAGGAAATATAGAATTATTAGATAAAAAATCAGATAATGATTATGCCGATGTAAGTAGATTGTTTATTTATTACAATGAAAGAAAAATCATAAATAAAGTAAATGAAGATTCTGGTGCTTTTATTAGAGATGGAATAAAAACACTTGCAAAAAATGGTGTATGCAGTGAAGATTTGTGGGATTATGAAATTAAAAAATTTAAAATAAAACCATCTAAAAAATGTTATAGAGATGCACTAAAAAGAAGGATTTCATCTTACAAAAGATTGTATACATTATCAGATATTCTATCTTGTTTAGCAGAAGGTTATCCAGTAGTATTCGGAATTTCTTTGTATGATTCATTTCAAACAATTGAAGTATCAAATACAGGCATAATACCAATGCCACAAAAAACCGAAAATTTAATAGGTGGACACGCAGTTTTAGCTGTAGGATATGACAAGTCAGAAAAAATATTAATTGTTCGTAATTCGTGGGGAAATAAATGGGGTAAAGATGGATATTTCTTTTTACCATTTGATTATGTAAAATCATTAGCATCTGATTTTTGGACAATAAGAAAATAACAAATATACGGAGGAATTAAAAAATGGCACAGGCAATTAGACACGCATCTGCAACAAAACCACGAGTATACTCATGGGATGGTGCAGTACCAGCACAAGATTTAGACAGGGTTCAGTCATTTGGTTTTGGTAATACACAACCATTTGAAATGCTTTATGAAGAAGGACGTAGGGATAAAATGTTTGTTGATTTAGATATCCCTGAAACATCTTTAAGTATTACACAGTTAGAATATGATTCACTTAATTCATTTTTGATTTTTGCAAACAAATCATCATTACCGGCAGGTGGTTTACAATTAAGTGATTTTTCAAATGCTTATATTGACCTTATATCAGTTGGAAAAGGTGAATTTGGTGGAACACTAGAACAAACATTGTGGCTTCCTAAATTGAGTTTAAATTCATTTTCAATAGGTATTGCGGATGCACAGGCAAGACTTGAAAGAACATTTGAATTTAGTGGAGATGATTATAGAATAGCAAAATACGGAAATAAGTATGTAATTATAAAAACAGACACCACTGGTTCGGGATATTCAACAAGCTCATATGCCATCGTATTAAGCGATCCAGCACCAGTTGAAAATCCAAATACATCAGGTGCATATTTATATTTAGTTACAAGAAAAAGAGCAGGAGTTATTACTGAGCTTGTAAGTGGCACAGATTACTCATACAATCACTACAACAATACATTGACCATTGTATCTGCAACAACTGATGATATTTATCAAGCGTATTACACTGCGGCATCATGGCCTGTAGCTGGTGATCCAACATCAGTTAACAACGTGGATAGTTATAGGATTAAGGCCGATAGTGTAACTATTACTCTTGAATCAGCAGATCAAGCCGTTGTTACAACATTGGACAAATTAACAGGATTAAATATTGCGGCAACGTTAAATCGTATTTCTGAAGCTGTTATTGGTAAAAAGGCAAAGGAATTGAATGAAGTAGAAAATTATCAAGTTAATCTTACATTGGATGGTCGTGTAAAAAATTCAACCATTGAAGAAGTTTTAATGGGTAAATCAGGATTAAGTTGGCCAGTCATAGATGTTGACCATTTTGCGACTGATCTTGTTTTTCGTATGAAGGTCTATGATAGTCCAGAGAAAACAACGTTTTTACATGGAGTTAAGATTACTGGCTTATTTTATAGTGATGCTTCTAGAGATGTAAATGCTAACGAGTTCTGGAGCAAAGGGATCACGTTACAGAGTGATAACGTTTTAATTTCAGATGTCGAAGCTAACATAGATGCATAATTTTTAAAAATGAGGGAGAATTTAATCTCCCTCACCAATCTTGATACTTGGGTAAAAGTTGGTATTAGGTTTCCCTGATTATCATATCCAAGTAATCAAGTTATTATTAAAAAAACTTTGAGGTTAAGTGGTTGTAAACTAATCTTCGTGATTAGGATTAAACTAAAATACACCACGTCCTCAAATGTGCAACTAATTATTAAAATGGAAGTTAAGGATGGCAAAAATGATTACTATTCCAAATAATCAATTGGAAAAAATTGAATCATTATCTAGCAAGGTATTCATAAAAGAAATCTGTTCATTTATTGAAGATTTGCAAAAAACAGAAATCAATAAGAACGCCGCTTTAGAGTTGATTAAGCAAAATGTAAAAAGTCGGATACATACATCTAGTGCTTATAGAGTCAAAATAATCACTACATTTGCTGATGGATACTCTGAAGTTAAACTAACATAGCCATCCTATGCCATATAGGACGGCTTTTTTATTATGAAAGGATTATCATGGAAGATCGTATTAAAAATTTAGAAATAGAAATAACTTATTTAAAACGTGAACTTGATAGTTTAAGAATGTGCATACTTAACCAAAAACCAAATGTAACAACTAACAATATGGTTTATAATGTAAACCAAATACCGGATTATCCATATGAAGAAGATGATCAAAATTTTTCAAATGGTGTTAATTTTAATTAAGGAGAAAAAATGAGCAATGAATTAGTAGATAATTTTAATGATGCAGTTGCAGATTTAGAGGATAATTTTTTAAATTCAAGTTTAATACAAGATAATAAAGTATTAATTCCTATGGGTACTGCTTTGTTAAGAGCAAGAATGCCCAATCAATCAGAACAGTCTATTGCCGAAGAATATAGAAACGCTAAAAAATTGGAAATAATGAGATCAGGAAATTGTGTTACCAAAAAGAAACTTGTTGTACTGCTTAAAGAAAGTGGTGTTGCTGATATTGAAGAACTTGAAGATCAAAAAAAGAAATTAGTAGAAGATTTACAATCTGTTTGGATAAATTTAGCAGTTAGACATTCTACTGAAGTTGTCAGTATTGAAAATTTTAAAGAAGAAGAAAAAATGTTAAGAGATAAAATAAAAGATATATCTATTGAAATATCTAATCAATTAGTAGAATCATTAGAAACACAATTAGAAAAAGCATATATAGAACGTCTAACATCAATGTGTATTGAAAAATGTATGAGTGATAACATATGGGTTAAAAAATGGGAAACTTTTGAAGATTATCAAAAAGAAGATATCACTGTTACTGATTATGCTATTACATATATGACATGGTTACTATTAAATATGAGAGGTTAAAATGAATTTTGAAAAAGAAATAAGAAAATTAGCTAGAAGTACTTTTTGGCAAAACTTATTTCAAGGATCAAAAGAATTGTCAAATATGGCTTTATTTTTTAACACATCGAATTTTAGTGGACTACAGATTTTATTTATATATTGGTTAAAGGTATATCATTCTATTTATGAAGATTTTTATTCAAAAGAATATGATTTTTTAGATGAAGAACTAATTAATGATAATGTTAGATGTGACGCTTTTTTATATTGGAGGCAAAAGAAGCATGAATCCGAAAGATTAAAATATAAAGAAGAAGAAAAAGGCAGACAGCATATTAAAGGATCAAAACAAGGAAAGCAAACATATTGCAATGTGGATATGAGGAGTGTATAATTAATGTCTAGTAAATACATTATTGAATATTTAAGTGATATATCAGACGCTGTAAAAGGTGCAAAGCGTGTTGAACAAGTCAATCAATCAATGGCTAGTTCTCTCAGTGCAGGATATTCTAATGCAGTAAGAGTTATTGGTAAAAATATAGATGAAATAGAAAATAGAAAAATAAGGTTTAATAAGCAAGATGTTGATGCAACAATACGAAAAACAGGGGTTGCAATACAAGATACAGATGGTAAATTTAAACAATTTAATCAGACACAAACATTTGTTGGTGATAAATTAATAAAAACAAAATCGTCTTTGAAAGATGTATCCGGTCAATTTAGTAAAACGGAAGTTGAGACAGAAAAAGCAAATAAAGGTTTTCTTTCTATGGGAGAAAACATTAAAAGATTAGTTGGAAGAGCCGCATTAACTATTCCTGTGTGGATAGCTTTGCGTGGAACAATGCAAGCTGTTTCAAAAACAATGCGTGATGGTGCAGGTGCATTAGTTGATCAGGATAGGGCATTTCAAAAAGCAAAACGTAACATTGGTGGATCAGCTTCAGAAATTGAAGCAAACTTTAATAAATTAAAGAAAACAGCACAAGAGTTTTCTCTTAAAACAGGAGAATCTGTTGTAAATATAACAACAGCTTTTCAAAGATTTAAAACAACTGGGTTAGACTACGAAACATCAATGGCTGGTGCTTTAGCTTCTACAAAAACAGCAGTATTACTTTTTGGTGACACAGAACAAATAGCAAACGCTGTTGCTAGATCATTTCGTGTTTTGGGTGGTAGAACTGACGAATTTGGTTCAAAAGGTGCAGAACTAGAAAGCATGTTGGCATTAATAGCAGAACTATGGAAGGATAATGCTTTTGAAATTGATGAATTTGCGAACGCAATTGAACGATTAGCCCCTACTGCAAAAAACGCCAATGTATCATTAAAAGAGTCATCTGTTCTAATTTCTGCTTTACATACTGCCGGTATTAGAGGGTCAAGAAGTACACGATTATTATCTACTGCTATTATTAAAATGCATAAAAATTTTGACCAATTTGGAAAAGTGCTTGGTGTTAATCTAAAATCAACGGATTCAACTTTTGAAAGATTATTGTTGATAACCGATGCAATTGAGAAATTACACAAAGCTGATCCAGTTAAAGCTAGTCAAGCTATTAATGATTTGTTTGGAATTCGTGCAGGAGAATCAATAAAAGGTTTAACAGCTTTAAACTCTGAAATTAAAAAAATGATAGATATCAGTGGTGATTTTAGTAAACTAACAGATGAATTTGATGATTTAAACAAACAAACGTTTAGACAAGTTGAACAATTTAAAAATTTACGAACAGAAATAGGAAAAGCATTCATTTCAGGTGTTGTTGGTGGTGAAGATTTTAATGATTCATTACAGTTGATAAATGCTAGTTTAAAAGAAATGTTAACTGGTTCAAAAGATTTTGGTATTGGAATAAATGCTATTTTTGGTTCTGTAGGTGTTGGTGCTGGTGAGATTGGTCTTCTTTTTAAGGACTTAATCACCTTAGATTTTGACCAAATGAATGAGGATGCAAAACTTTTACCACAGCATCTTGAAAATATAAAAAATGATGTTATAAAAAACCAATTAAATAAAATAGAATTAGAATTATCACTTGATCCAAAGATTAAAGCACATGAGGACTTTTCTACGCAACTTCAAAAAGCGTTTAAGGGTAAACTATCAATGGAAACAGTAAAAAAACTAAGTTTAGACTTAGAATTTGATAAATTAAATATCGATATTACAGAATCACAAAAGAAACAATACGTTGATAGATTGAAAGAAATTTTGGGTGGTGTAAACTTAACAGACAATTTTAAAAAAGCACAACAAAATGCTGTTAAGGAATCTGTGAAATCTGTTATTGTAGAAGAAGATAGAAAAAAAATAGCAGAGGCTGTATTAAAAAATGAATTAGAAAGATTAAAAACACAAGGATTATTAACTTCCGAAGTATTAAAAGCCGAAGAAGTATTACGTAAACAATTAAGTATTGAAGAAAAAGGATTAGACCTTGTTGAAAAAAGGTTAGAACGAGAAAAAGCAATACGAGAAGAAAAAGAATTACAAACAAAAGTAAGTTCTAGAGGTGAAAAACTATTTGACATTGCTAAAGAATCTGGAACAGATATTGCTAAAAAAATAAGCAAAGTTTTATCTGGTGAAGTAGATTTTAATTCTTTTGTTAGACGTGGTGGTGAAGCAGTAGATATATTTAAAAAAGAATTTGCTGATATATATAAAGATCAACAAGCACAAGCGTTTTTTAAGGGACAAACAGTTCCAGGAGAAAAAGGTTTAAAAGGTGGTGCGGGAATAACACTTCCTATTGCCGATGAAGGAATTAGAAATGCTGGAATTTCTATGGCAAAAACATCATTGACCATGCGTGATGCTGTCAATATATTCCAAAAATCTATTGATAAATTTGATAAAACGCTTATTGGTGTACAACCAACAGGAAAAACCGTTGGTATTGAACCAAAAGTTGTTGATCCAAAAATTGAAGAATTACTTAAAGAACGGCAAAAAGCAATTTCTTCATCTGAAGGACTAATATCAAATGCTGATTTAGAGAAATTGGTTGCTGATAAATCAAAAATAATACCCGAAGTTAATTTATCAAAACAATCAATGAGTATTTTTGAAGCATTCTTACCTAAAGTTGCATTAGGAGCAGAATCGCATACTGTTGGGCCTAATCTTTTTAGAACAATGGAATGGGATTATGGTCAAAGAGGACAAGATTTTGAAGCACAAGAACGAAAAGCAATGCAAGTAGAAAAACAACAAGTTCCAACTACAGTAAGTGCTCCTGTAACAGTAAATGCCCAAATCGATATTTCGGCATTAAGTGAAGTAGAGAGCAAATTTATGACCGAAGTATCAAAACAATTATCCAAAGTAGGATCGGAAATATATAGATCGTTAACAACAGCACTTACAGGAAAACAAAATAGAATATTGTAGAGGTATTAACTATGACATGGAGTCCATCATTTAAAATATACGATTCTGCAAATACGACATTAATTTATGATATTGAAAATGTTTTAAATACAAATTGGCCATTAGAACAAGCCAGTTATGTAGAAATTACCAATCTTAGGAGTGTAGGAGCAATTATTATTCCTGGTGGCAATAAAACATATACAATAGAAATAAGCGGAGTATTGACTGCCGATAATTATACAGATTTAACAACTAAAATATTTGCATTAAAAAACACCATACTTATGAATACACGTTATACATTAAGGGTCGATAAATCAGTTTCAACATACGATTCAATAAAAGTAATAAGATTAGAACCCATTGAATTAGAACCAAGCAAGAGGACAAATACACAAAGATTTACATTACGATTATTGGGAAATTCGTGGGTTTAAATAACAATTAAGGTATGATTATGGAAAATCATTGTTTGGATTGTGGAAAAATATTATCAGCAAAACACTGTGTAAGGTGCATGGCTTGCCATAATAAACATAAATTAAAAATCAAACCAAAAAAATATTGTGTTGATTGCAAAAAAGAGATACGATTTAAATCAACGAGATGTAGCAAATGTAGTAATGAATATTCACATAAAAACAGAAAAATAAATAAATGTATTGATTGTGAAAAAACAATTAAATATTCATCAAAACGATGCAAGTCATGTTCACAAAAAGGTGTTTTTAGTTCAAATTTTGGCAAAAGATATGCAAAAAAATATCATTGTTTTGATTGTGGAAAGGAATTAGGTTGGAAATCAAAAAGATGTAAGGATTGTTACCAAACATGGAAGAGTATTTCAATAAATAATCCTAATTATAAAAACGCTAAACCCAAGTGTTTAGACTGTGGTAAAACAATAGATTATAAAAACAAAAGATGTTGGAATTGCAACAAATTATATAAAAAACAACTTGATATTGATTATGGTAATAGATATGGGAAAAACAATTCAAATTATAAGGGTGGAAAACCAAAATGTATAGATTGCGGAAAAGATTTATGCGATTATAAAAGAACCATAAAATATTGTAGATCATGTTATAATAAACACTGTGTAGGAAATGGTAATCATAATTGGAAAGGTGGTGTTAGTTTTTTACCATATTCACCAAAATGGACACCAATATTAAAATTAAAAATACGCACAAGAGACAATTTTATATGTAAAAAATGTAATATGAGTGATATTACACATTTTAAAAAATATAATAGATCATTAACAGTACATCATATGGACTATAACAAACAAAACTGTAAAGAATCAAATTTAATTACTTTATGTGTTAAATGTAATTCTAAAGCAAACAAACACAGAGATTACTGGTTCGCATATTATACTTATATAATGGAAAATAATATATTAAAAGGAGCAAAATAATGAGCACAACATTAGAAATTTATGCCAACATAGGAAGTCAAGATTCGGCATTAGGTACTAGCGGATCAGAGTTTTTATTGGTAGATACCGACAATGACGAACTTATAATAACGGCTGGGAGTGATACTGTAAAAGATGGTGAAGTTATTGCAGGAGAAGACGCATTGAATCAGGCTGGAGTTATTTTAACTGGTTCAGAAATAACCATAGATAAATATTTATTAGCGGATAATTCGGCCGGTATTTATAAAGAGATAGAATTAGCAGGATCATCTAACTCACGCTATGTTTTTGGTTTTTCGTTTGATGGCAGTACCTCATCAGAGCCAGTCCTAGAAATATGGGATAATACTGATCTTGATTCAATCGATAACACATCTCTTGGTGGTGGGGTGGCATCTAGTTCATGGTGGAGAGGAATCACCACTACAGATGGATTGCCAGGTGTTGGATGGGTAGGTTCTCGACTTGCCGGAAGTGGATCAGGGAATTTTCTTTTTTTAAACAATCAAAATGGTGCATTGACAGTTGCTAAAAATCTTTATTGTCAACTAAAAGTGGTAATAAGTGCAACACAAACATTAGCAGGTTCCGAAGCACCAGTTTTAGTAATAAAATATGCCACTACTTGAAACTAAAAGATATATGAAAACTAAAATTTGTACAAAATGTAAACAAGAAAAATCTTTATATGCATTTCATTTTAGAAAAGATACTAATAGATATAGAAATAATTGTAGTAAATGTCATAATATACAGACAAGTCTATATTATTCTAATAATAAAGAAAAATGTAATTTTCAATCACGAAAAAATTATCATGAAATATATAAACTTGATAAAACATGTCAGGAAAAAAAGAAAAAAACCACGGAAAAATTTAATAATTTAAATCCTAATTATAATAAAATATATTATGAAAAAAATAAACAAATACTCGGAGAAATGAACAAAAAATATAAAATCGAGCATAAAAAAGAATACGCTCAATATTTTAAAGAGTATCGAATATTAAACAAAAAAAAGATTAAACGCAGATTAAAAAACAAATACGATTCCGATATAAATTACAAAATAAAGGTTCTTTTAAGAACTAGATTAAATTTGGCATTAAATGGTAATTTTAAAAAAGGAAAAACTTTAGATTTGCTGGGGTGTTCAATAAATAAATTAAAATATCATCTTGAATCACAATTCAAAGAAGGAATGACTTGGGATAATCACAGTTTACACGGTTGGCATATAGATCACATTAAACCGTGTTGTAGGTTTGATCTAAGTAAAGAATCTGAACAAAAGAAATGTTTTCCACTACACAAACCTACAACCTTTATGGGCTAAAGATAATTTAAGAAAAAATAAATGAGAATAACCAACAATGACACAAATCAACAAATACAACTTCACAGAATCTGAAATAAAATCCTTTGTGATTGATGAAACGAATGCACAATACCTCTGGATTGCGTTTTCTTTGAATGATGGAGTTTGTAATTTAAAAAAGGTGTCTGCTCATAAACCTGATCAAGTTTATTTTAGTATTGACTTATCTGTTACAGAAATAAAAAAGGTTATTTCTTCTGGAAATTATGTATATGCTTGTTTTGATGATGATTCTTTAATATGTACCAGATTTTCAAAAACAAATCCTATAACTTCAACGGTTGACTTTTCAATACCAGCAGGAATTACCGAAGCACCTGTTGATATGTTAGTAAGTGGTTCATATATTTATTTTTTAACACCAGGCAATATAAGTGGTGAAAATGCTAAAATTGTTAAATTTTCTTTAACTGGAATATTTCAAGAAACGATTGATTTGGCAACTGTTACAAATGCGAAAGCGTTTACCATGGATGCCTTAGAAGAAGAATTTTGGATAATAACGTATAAGACACCTTCAGAATATATTAGACTATACTTAGCCAGTGGCGATATTTGGACATATAGTGTAAATACATAAAGGAGTTAATTTTATTATGAAATATAATAATGAAACAGGATTATTTTATTTTTATGGAAACGAAGAAGATATTGCCTTTAAATTCATGTGGGTATGTCTTACAGATTTAAGTTTTTTAGGAAAGTTAGAAGTTATATTTAGAGTAATATTTGGTATACCACCAGATAGATTTTTTAATAAATAAAAATAGAAATTATTATCTATAAACAAATAAAAGGAGATTTAAAATGAAGAACGATAAAAAAAAGAAAGATATGGGATTAAAGGTCAATATTGTATTAAAGGCAATAGATCGTTATACGGGTAAAATTAAGGATGAACGAACAATACATAATTTGATTGTGACTACTGGAAAATCTAGAGTTGCTCAATTAATAAACGGATTATCCGTTGCCGGTTTTAAATATGTAGCAATAGGAGAAGGTGCAGTTGCGGCCGCATTAGGCGATATAGCATTAGGAACTGAACAAAAAAGAGCCTTGGCAACTTTATCAGAATCCCCAACGGGAACAGCAAAATGGGTATATGTTTTTACATTTTCTTCTGGAGAATCTTACACAATAACTGAGGTTGGTATTTTTGATACATTAACAGAATCTGGATCAACGATGTTAAACAGATCGGTTTTTGCTGGTATTGCTGTTGACGCTGACACGGATTTAAGTATGAGTATCACAATGGCCGTTGATAATGCCTAATATTAATATCAAATAAGAGGATTAAACCTTGAGTGGAATAGACGGATTCACAAAATTAATGCTCCATATGAATGGGGCTGATGGGTCAACGACATTTACTGATGATTCAGACAGTGCTCATGCTATAACACCAACATTGGCCGAGATAGATACCGATCAGTCTGTGTTCGGAGGTGCGTCTGGTCTATTCAATAGTGCAACATCCAGATTAACCATAGGTGACCATGAAGACTTTAATTTAGGTGCAGACGATTTTGTGTTTGATTGGCGAATGAAATTGAGTTCTTTATCAGGAACCCAAGCATTAATAACCCAATGGGGTGGTGGTGGAAGTAACGGTTCTTTTTATATTGTTAAATTGACGGGGTCTAATAATCTATCGTTTTTTTATTCTCCTAATGGAAGTTCAGAAGTTCGAAACGACAGTACATATAATATTCCTGACACAAACTGGCACTGGTATGCAATTGCGAGGTCAGGCAACACTCTACGTTTTTATGTAGACGGAACACAATATGGATCGGCAGATATGACTGGAGTTTCAATTTTTAACTCCACACGTCCATTCAATATTTCAACTTATCAAGATGGTGCAGGTCAACCATTGGTTGGTTGGATAGATGAGTTTAGATTTTCTAAAGGTACAGATCGAGGATTTACTGGAGCAACCATAGATGTTCCTACAAGTGCATATACAGAACCATTAGCACCAGTTGAGGTTGCTGATAATATGACCTTAACAGAAACTGTTACAACCAGTGTATCTTTAATAAAAAAGACTATTGCTGAAAATTTATCATTAAATGAATCAGTTAGTAGAGCGGCAATAATTTACGCTATTGTTGAGGAGTTTTTAACATTAAATGACGCAACCAGTGTTAAACAAGCAATAAGTAAAGCCATTATAGAAAATTTAAAATTAACAGAGGATTATGAAAAACTTGTTCTAAAATCTGTTGTGGATAATATTGATTTATCAGAATATATAAATGCTACTCCAAGTCTTATTAAAAAATCAATTTCAGAATCAATAACATTAGCAGAAAATATAACATCCAGCGTTTTACAAGAGGTAAATTATGCATCACAAATTTTACATTATAATCCTTTAATTTTTGTAACAAATACTAATCCTGTTAAATTGGTTGTTGTTGATATTTCTGTTCCAGAAATTCCTGTAAAATCAGTATATACTTTAACAGGTTATAGCGGTGCATCGGATATAGCACTTAATGAAACAAATGAATATTTTTACATAAACGTATCAGGAGCAAAAGTTTTAAAAATAGAAAAAGCCGATTTAAACAATGTAACAGAAATTGATTTGAATGATTTAGATAATTTATTAAATATTGATACACTCGACGATTATTTTATCACTTATGCATCAACAGATGATGCAAATGGAGAAATTATAAAAATTGATGAGAGAGATATTACAAAATTTAATTCAGATATACGATGGTTAGAATTAATATCAACTACACTTTCAACACGACTAAATACTATAATTGGAAAAAAGATTAATTCTGATTTAAGATACATAGCTGTTCAGAATAAAAAATTAAAAACCGATTTGCGATGGTTACATGTGCCTTATGCTGAAATCAACCAAACACCTATTAGTCCTGTGGATATTCAAATAAAAATAAATGGTGTTGATTTAGTACCATTAAATGATATTGATATGTCTACTGTACAGATAACGCATACAATAGATGAAAAAAGCACTGCAACATTTAGACTTTGTAGAAGACATGATAAATTAAACTATACCAATACAGGAGTAGCATCTCAAATAACAAACAATAATACTGTTATTGTTATTATCAGTGGCCATACAGAATTTTCAGGAAAAATATCAAATATTCAAGCCGATAGTGAAACAGAAACGGTATTTATTGTTGCAAAAATGGATACTCCTTCTGATTCTAGGCATACAGTTACAATACCTATGTCTTCTGTTGGACAAAATATTAATTTATACCATTGTATGATGAATAATTTAACTATTGATAATCCATACGTTGATCCATTAGATGAAAATCCTGAATATTATAAGGGTATTAAAGTTCAACTAGGAGAAAAAGTTGGTGAGAATGTTAGAAAAATTACAGATTTTGAACAGATAGAAACCACCATGGAACGCACAGGGGCTGTTGGAATGAGTGCCACATCTGTTGCTATTAATGCATCGGAAGTAGAAAATGGCACATATAAATTTAAGCAAGGATATACATATTTTTGGTTTGTTGCTTATGAAAACTTTATTACTGGAAAAAGTAGAAGAGTTCCATTAAGTATATCGAATATTAAATTTGAATATATCGGAACCAGTCTAGGCCCAATATCATCAGACACTTATAGAATTATTGGAGCACAACCTATATATCAATTAGTACAAAGATTTAGTGGAACAGATTTGGGTCAATATACTGTGGGCGAAGCCCCTTTTAAATTGATTTCTACAAAAAATGGAAAAAAAGTTAATGGTCTAAAATATCAAGAAATAGATGACCAATTATTTTTAGTTAGAGAAGCAGGATATAATTATGTAGGTTATGCTAGACGTGTTGCTGATCTAGAATATGAAAAACTACAAAACATAAACGGTGATATATTGCCTATAGTTAATACATCCATTGATGTAACACTAGATGCATATTATTATTATAATTTAAAATTATTAACCAGAATCAATATAGGAAAAACCACAACATCTGATATTTACAAAAATAACAACGGTTTTCCAGTTGCTATTAAAACAGTGAACATAGCAATAAATACAGATTCAAGAATAATGGTAACAGTACAATGTGATAATCAAAAATCATTATCTGAATTAGAAGAAATAGATGCACGTTATCCAGATGAAGATTCTGATGAATTTGTATCCATAAAAACACTAATACCAAAGGAAAGAAAACTCAATTTAGAAACAGGAACATATGGTGGAGGTGTAACTATTGATTGGCCAACAACTCCAGCAGATAAAATAGGTGATTTGGTATCATAATATGAAATTTAATTCTACACGAAATAAATTAAACACAATTTGGAATGATAATCAAGAAAACACTAATAATGTTGATAAGATTTCTGTAGTTAATAAAGATTTTAATTCTTTTAATTTTAAGAAAAAAGTCACAAAGATAAATCTTATTGATGATCAATTATCTATAAGTGGTGATATTATATATATAACTAAACAATTAGAAAATATTTCTGAAAAAAATATACCATTTATTAATGTTATTTTAAAAACAAGATTTAACGAAGATTATACTAGGGAAGAAATAGATTCACCTTACGCTACCCATAATATATCTTTAAGTAATGTCTGGTTAAAATATGGGTTCACAAAAATAGAAGATAGTGCTTATGATCTGGATATATCATATAAGGCTCTAGCACAATTGTTTACTAAACATCCATTGGGATATTCGTATTCAAATATTCCTTTATATATAACAGTTGATATATGTTTTTTAAATACAAATAGTTATTTTACTACACAGTCTGAAGGCTAATAATGAAAAACAATTCTACCAGAAATAAATTAAACAATTTACATAAATCAACAAATAATAATGTTATAAAAATAGAAATTAATGAAAATACATTATCAAAAATTTTTACTCCCGATATGCACAAATATCCTTCATTTGTTTTATATGACAGCGGATGGACAAGTTTTGCATTTTCTGAAATAATGGGTGGATAACTATGGCAACTATAACTAAAGGCGAATTTGTTACAGATTTAATATATAAAACATATGATATTGATATTGTTATTCCCGAAGAATATTTACCATACTTAAAAATTGAAAAATCTGTAAAACCACTTCCTGAATCATCGGCTGTTGTGGCATTACCTGTTGAAGAAAGCACTTGGATTGATATACCATGGATTAGAGTAAAGGGAGATAGTACAATCATATATAATGGGCCAGGTGGCCCAACAGTAGGATCAAAACGTGCATATGTTCAAAGAAAATATGTTCATTCTCAAGAACATTTGGATGCTGGATATTTTTCTGAATCATTAACTAAAAAAATATATCGTGCAGAAATGCAATATACAAATGGAGCAGATTTATATTTAATAGAAGGACAAGTAAGATCAACAATTCTTGTTGAAAATATATCAACAGGATGTAGCGGTAACGATAATAGAAATGTTTATCAAATATATTATGATCCAGATGATCCAGCATTTATAAATTATTCATACCCATCTACAATGACTAATGTATCAATGGGTGGTAAATGGAAAAAAACTGAAATTCTATGGGAAGATAGAGGAAGTGGATGTTTAGAATACACAACAGTCACAGATGAGGTAATATCAACAAGAGTATGGGCAGGTGCAAAGGTTATACAAACATATACTGATGCTGTTAAATATAAATGGAATGGTACAAGTTGGGTATATCAAGGTGCAGGAAACTTTATAATAGACGAATATTTATTAGGAGATGTTATTACATCCAGAGAATATACTTTTTCGGGATATTGGTTGTTCTATAGTACACAATATAGGTGGTTATTTGGAATAGTTGATGCTAATTTTGATGGACACTATGATGATTTAGACGATGTTCCTGACCTAACAGGATTAGGATTTCCACATCCAATGCCGTACACAAAGCTAACTTTGGAGCAAAATTTTGGGGATCATCCATTATCAACTTCTACAGAAAAAGCTATTTATTCTAATGCTAGAAATGAAGAAGGTATAGCTTTTTGTAAAGTTAACACAAACGAAAAAGGAATACCTATCTACAATATACAGCCAAAGATTTCATGTCTTATTAAATCCAGAGCAATTGTTGAAAGTCCTGGAAGTCCTCAATTTGATGTATACGATAATACATGGACACAAATAACCAGCCCAACATGGCCTACTGGATATACTTACGCAAAAACCACAACCAATATTTCAAAAAAGACAAAACCTATTTATGTTAGTGAAGGAAATGACGTTCCCATTAGATTAAGGGTTGTATTATCTAATCCATTTTTTTATAAGGAAGACAGGAAATATATCCATGAAGAGTAATACATTAAGAAATAAAGTATTTACCATTTATAAAAATAATCAAGAAAACATATATAAAGCAGACCTACAACTTGATATTAAAAATTATTTGGTAAAAAATATCGAAAAGATAAATGTATTTAATAATATGATTTCTGTTCCATATTCTGTTGATAATGATTTCTTATTATTAACTCCATGGGTTGTTGATGATGGCGAGTCTGAGGAATCATATAATACTTGGACAATAGAATTCCCGTTTATGCCTGAAGGGTGGATTAGTGGAATAAAACCTGTTATTTTAAAAAAATATGGTGAGGATTCTACTGGAGAATTACAAGATACAACTGATGTTAAAGAAAATTTTATTATTTCTATTGAGGATTTAGAAAGTAGTTCTGTTATAAAAAAAGTAACAGTAAATGTTAGTTATGTTGCCAGAGATTATTACACCGTTCAAGATGATATACAAGTAAAATTGTTGCTCTATATTCCTACACCAATTATAACTATTTAACAAATCTAACACTTGGTTTAGTTGTAACACCATCATGCCAATCTGATGGATTAAGTGGTCTTCCAGAAGCAACTCGCCATTGTTGTTTCTTCCAATTAAAAGACATCGGAGTATATTCTTCGCCCATTCTATTGATTGATTGATTGATTTTATTCCAGATCAAATTTTGTGTAAATTGATAACATTTGTTTTTATAAACACCTAGCACACTCATACTAACAACATTTGGTTTTGAATGTCCAACAACGGCTTCAATTTCTTTTAGGACAATATATTTATCAAATCCAGAAAAAACAATTATTTCTTTTTCATTCAGGAAATATTCCAATTTTTCGATTGGTGAATTATCCAAATCCTTCCATGTGCTATCTTCAGAAGAAAAAACCTTTTTATTTAATAGTGTTATTTTATACATTATTTGATCTCTTTTATATTAATTTCAAAATTATCCCAATTAATACCTTGTATATTATGAATGCCATTCAAAATTTTAGAACATTCATCTGTGTTACTATAACACCTTTCAATATCGACACTTAAATCTAATCCATCTAATTCTCCGTAAAGATTAGCTGTTGCTTTATCTAATTTAATAGGTATTTTTTTATGGCTATAATAAGTACCAGCACAGCCCGTAAACATCAATATCATTAATATAAAACTAATAGTCTTGTTCATTTTTGATCTCTTTCTTTAATTGCTGTCTTGTTTTTCGTTTATTGTTAACAATTCTACTTTTAGGATTTATTTCCCAAGTTTTACGAATCTTCTTATAAATGTCTATTTTATTAATTTTGGTCATTTATCTTTAAATCTCTTTCAAGAACTGTAGCATATTCTTCATTCCACCATACTAAATATATAAATTCATCCATATGTTCACTCCAGGTTAAGTCGATAACATGACAATTTTTTTCATCGCAAATAACTGGATCACCTATTTTGAATTTGTTTTTCATTAATGAACCTTTCTTTTGATACGATTAAAACCACTAATCGCTTCACTATTTGATACAATTAACTGTTTCGAATGGAATGATTAAATCTGCATATTTTCTTAATTGACTAACAACATTAAACTCTTTTTGAACAACTTGTTGACGAAATTTATCATCCGGTGATTCTTTTCCACGCAGTTGTCTAAATGATAATGTTTGCTGGGGTGTTCCTTCTAAAAATACTGAAAAATTATCACTAAACATTTTTCTTAAATAATTTGCATACAACCCTTCAATTATTAAAACATCGATATTTTTGTTGGAAATACATACATATTCGCTGGCATCTAAAAATCTATGAGTACGTGAAAAACTTATCATTTCTTGATCCTTGGATTTAAAAGAACAATAAATCGATTCTAACTCGATCCAATCTATCTCTTTAATTCCAACAGAGTTAATTCCTTGTTTTTTACGATTATAATTCCTAACTGTAGGATGAACCAAATAATGATCATCAAGAGAAATAACTAAACTACTTTGTTTATCACAAAATAAAAATTGCTGTAATGCCAATGCCTTTTCTGATTTTTTCGTACCGCTTCCTCCCCCAATAAGAACAATTTTATTATGTTTCATCTGAGAAGAAATAAATTCTCCATCTTTGAAATCTTTCTCTGCAAGTATAAGCGGATCACCTATCATAAAATTAGCCCATCTTTTTCTTTTTCAATATAAGCACAACTATGAACAGTTATATCATCTAATACGATCTGATCTTTATTGTTTTTGTGTGTTTTATTACAAAGCACGGCTAATCTAGGCACATTATTCTTTAAACATCCGCTAAATGCATCAAATACACGAATATCCCCATAAACAACACCATCTTTGTATGTTAGAGAATCCAAACTACCAACAATAAGTCCTTTTTCATTAAAACCCTGTGTTATGGGCCCAAAACCTTTAAAGTTTTTAACGGCATTTTTTAAAGCCGATTTTGTAAAAACGACACCATTCTTATTTAATCCAGATTTAGAAATTAATTGATATGTTAGTGTTTTCATAAAAATCCTTTATTTACTTTAATTATAACATATGTAAATGATGTTTGTCAATGTTTACTCTTGTATTTTCTGGATGCCTGATGATGGGTTATCACTGGTTTACCAATATACTCAGGAATAATTCCAGAGTGATTAATGATTGCACAATAACTGGCTGGCAAATTAAAAAAATTAATAGCTGTTGATTTATCAATTAAATTACCAAGTATTTTTTGTTCTTTTGTACCTGGGTCATTTTCACATTGTTCAATCCAATCATGTGTGATATCAAGAACTTCAGGAGTGTATCGCATGAACAATGTACCAGATAAAAATTCACGATGATCAGAGCCAGATTTACCTTTCCAATATTTTTCCCAATCAAGCTGGTGGGCCGCAACATCACAATTTTCTGGAATGTTAAATAATAATTCGGGAAATTCTTCAATGACTCCATCCGCATCAATAAAACAAAGGTCTTCTTTAAATTCATTAAAACACTTTAGCATGAAGTGACTTTTAAAACTTGTGTTTTTGAACCAATTTCCTAAATCGGGTACCTCTTCTATATAATGCTTCAATCCCCATTTTTCTAAAGATGGTCGTAAATGAGAATTCATTACTTTTTCGTAGTTACCTGGTGTATAAAAACTAACAATAATCATTTTTTTAACCCCCCTTTAAATCTTCTATTATAGTAAAAAATGCAATGTCTTTTTTTGTAGCTTTTCTAACACAAGACCATCCAAGAATTTTACACTTAAATCCCGCAACTTGAGCTTTCTTTAGATAACCTTTTTGAATCTTATACCTGCGAGTATTTAACTGGTAAGTATTTTCCAGAAATTCAATTACTTCTTGTTTATGATCTTTAGAGTTTCGGGTAATTAAAATACAATCATCATTCATATCTAACTGTATTGTGCCTTTTATTTCTATGTTTTTATTCATGATATTTTTCTCTTCTGTTATTATATCCATTCATCTCCACACTCAGAACATAAATCGGGTTTAGTTGAATGTATTAAGTCAGCCACTGGTTTGCCACAGCAAATACATCTTCCTATCTGTGGTTTGTTTATATCCCTAAAGAATTCTGGAGCCTCTGGGTAGAACTCCCATAAAAGTCCCATTTCTTTTAACGTATCAAATTCATCTTCTGTTATGTTTTTAAGATGTTTCTTTGATTTTTTATTGTCCATTTCCTCTGGAAATAAATCGTCCATATGTGCAATTGTCATAATTAATCCTTTGTTGATAAGTTACTAATTTAATTAGTAATATCTTTACTTTCGTCTATAGCTTCTAAATATGCCTTATTTGTCATTTTCTCCCCATCCCCAAATTTAAGTTCACAATAGCCGAATTCGGTTATTTCAAAGTTATCTGGATGAATTAATACGCTTCCATGAGCTTTTCCATGTCCACAACAGCACCCAAGGGTATGAATTTTATACTCATTGAGTGTTTGAATTAGTTTAGCAAGACACGAATCCACACTAATTTCTTTTCGTCCGCTACAAGACATTGGATATGCCAATTTAATAATAGATTCTGTTCCCCATTTACACATATCTATAATCCTTCCCGTGTTTAATTAATTCCTCACATAAATATCTACTGGTTTGTCCATAGAAATTGCTAAATCTATACTATGCTTTGTTCCTTTTGATATACCATTCCAGAAAGCAATAATTCTATTGGATTTTTCAATAATTAATTTATTTCTTATGAATCCCGCAGATTTTCCATATTTATCCCATTCAGGTTTAAATATAATACATTCACCAGAATGTTTTTTCCAGAATTCTTCTCCCCAGGAATCAACACCCTTTGCACCCCCAGATACTAAAACATAATCGGAAGAAATATTACCATAACTTAGCTGATTGTCAAAAAACCCACTTAATGTTTGAAAAACAAAGTTTTTATCTTTAAATTCTCTGCTACCTATAACAGCTATGTTCATTTATCCCACCCTTCTTCGTCATACCACCATTCGCAACATGGAAGTAATCTACCTTCATCATCTAATTGAGCAATCCAATTATCTAAATTCAGATTATCATAATCATCGTCAATCGGATATTGATTACAGGTACAACCCCTAGGTACGCAATCATCGCATTTATATCCGACACTATCATTTGGCATATAGCACCAAGTGGCCAATTTTCCGCATTCGCATTTATGCTTGTTCATCTTTAACCTCAACTAGCTTGTAAATTTTAAAAGATTTATCTTTATAATTAAACTGTTTTTGGATTGATTGAATTTGTTCAAAATCCTTAGTACATCCAACAAAAGCATGACCATCCAATAGTCTAATAAAATCCCTTTTGGGTACTCCAATTAAATATTGATTTTTCATTGTATTTTCCTCACTCTTTTGTAAAAATTACGATTTTTTTTTGGATCAGTAATTGATGATATAAATATACCATTTGTTTCGTATAAAAATATGTCATCATTCATATGTTCTTCGACTATTATCCATCTGTATTTTTCTTTTGACCATTTATGATTAAGGACTTTACGAAAAAGAAAATTCTTTAGTTTTTCCATTAAAAATCCCCTATTATTTTAATCAATTCTTTTATTTTTATACTAATATCATGGTCTTTGTAACATCTTTTTTGAGCATTAATACCAATTTCACGAAGTATTTCTTTTGACTTTAAATAAAAAGTTAATTTTTCTTTCATATCATTATAATTTTTATAAAGAACAATTTCCGAATCTGGTTCAAACATAGAACGTGTATCTTCTCTGTCTATTGTTAAAACTGGTGTTCCTCTTGCACTAGATTCAAAAACCCTATGTCCCCAGGCCGTTTCTTTGTTTGTCACATCAAGAAGAATATGTGCTTTACAAATTTCACAAGATAACCCTTCACCTTCAATAAAATCATATGTGTCTTTATGAGAATCCCAATTGCGGCCAAACACTTTAACAGAAAAACCGTCTCTTCTTAGATTATTGACTACTTTATTTCTATTAGGAACAAAAGGATGTTTTCCTACTCCATATACTAAAATATCGGTTTCCTTTTTTAGTTTTAAGTCAATATGATGTCTTTTATCACATGCTGTATTGTAAAAATATATAGGTTTACCCTTTAATTCATGGGATAGCGTTAAATCATTAGTACAATAAATAGTGCCTTGATTAAAATGAACTTCATTAAACATGTTGGGATCAGACCAGCCGAGTGCAATAATAGGTATTTTACAATTTTTAAATTGTTCATCTGTTAAAAAAGCCCCAGACCCATGCATCATAACTAGGTCATAATTATCAAAATTGATAGGTTTATTATCTTTTTTGCTATAAATATCTACAATATAACCATGCTTTTGTAAAAATTCATAGTTAGCACGGACATTACTATAGTTGCCCCATTTGTAGAAAAATGGTATTATAAAGGCGATTCTTTTCATTGGTTTCCTTCATCTTTACATTTATCACACAAAGTTTGTATCCATCCTGTTTCTGTCTGTGTGGCTCCTGGTTGACCGCATTTTTCACAAATAGTAGATGATAATAATTCGGCAAATTCTATACTTCCAGATTGGTTTTCATTACAACCAGAAACATAAAAACGTAAACCACCAAACTTTTCTTTAACTTGTACTGCTTCTATCTGTGGATAACGGTTATGATCTATATCCCATTGTAACTGATTACAAAGTGAATCTATGAGCCAATACCAACCATCACCACATTCAAATCCCCAACACATTGCTGTTTGATCTGGTTGTAAATTGCGTTGAACAAAAATTTTAGGATATTTATCACATAATTGTTTATCTAATACCGAATTCATTTACGTTCTCCAATCTTTTTTGCTGGATTACCTGCCCAAATTTCATAAGAAGGCACATTTTTATTAACAATTGACCCAGCACCAATAATTGCACCGGTTTCTATTGTTACTCCATCTAAAATAATGACTCCTGCTCCTATCCAAACATCATTTCCTATCTTAATACCTTTAGATTCGTTGCTTTGGCTTCTAATTAGCCTGTCACGGGCCGTTCCATGATTTTGAGCATACATTTGCACATTTGGTGAAAAAAGCACGTCAGACCCTATTGTAACGCCACCAAGGCCATGAATAATACAGTTATAGTTAATAACCGTGTTATTTGCTATTTTTATGTCACCAGAACAAGTTCTGATAACGCAACCATGACGAATAATGACCTTATTCCCTAAAGTTATTGATCCTTTTCCAGTTTCGTGATATCCAATGTGGGCCTGTGGTGAAAGTTGACAATTGGCTCCCATTGTTAATTTGAGTTTTTTAGCAATCATCTTGTATCATTTCCGATAATATATAAGGATTGACTGGACTTTTACCATACTGTTCTACCAATAAAATTGGTAAATTTCGTAATCCAAGACAGCTCTCCCAATCATTTACATAAAAATAGTCTTTTTCACATTGTCGATTTTCCCATAGCCAATATTTGAATTGTTGATATGAACCGGCTATTACAAGTGCGTGTATCATTATTTCCTTTTTAATTTTGATGCATTATTTCTAAAATCACCCTTACTCATATAAAAACCTTTCATTCTATTTACAAAATTGCACTTTTTACATAGTTCTAATGTTCTTTCTGATTTAATAAGAGATTCTCGAAGTTTAGTAAGTCTTTCATGATTATTTATAATAATATCTTCAAAATTTTCTTTATGAAGATCACCAAAGGCTTCATTTTCATCGATATCCATACAACATAGTCTTAATTTTCCATCTGGGCAAATTAATAATTCTGTTAATGGTGCATAACAGGCCCCACTTTTACCATTCATATTAAGTCTTGAATCTAATTTGTATGATTTTCTAATATAAAAAGATACATTATTTATATATTTTTTATCAATTGTATCTGTTACATTTTTTCTAACATTTAGTAATCGTTCGTTTTCTTGCTCGCTATATGCAGTAACCAAAATAAATGTGGTTCCTGCTTCATAAAGTTCTTTTGCCATTACTTCCAGAAATACCTGATAAAATAGTAATATCTTTAGGATTTATATTTAAAATTGTTTTATCTTCCATTATTTTTCCTTTTTCTGATAAATTGTTGGTTTAATTTCATAGAAATTGTCAATCATAAATTTCTTACCATACTTTATCCATTCATCAATTGAACTATCAAAGTGACCACTACTAGGTTTTCTCATTGTTGAAACAAGCAAGTGAAGAATACCACCTACTTTCATTGATTTATGAATACGTTTCAATTCTTTGATTGGTGATTGGACATGTTCCAAGCAGTCAGAACAAATAACAACATCATAATAATCTTCTGGTAAAGCCATATTGTTATTAAACCATATAAAAAATTCGCAACCTATATTTGTTAGTCTTTTTTTAGCAAAATCAAATAATTTTCCTGGAACATCAAGTAAATGAACAATATTACTATTTTCATGTAAAGCAATAGCGTGCGTTCCTACTCCTGATCCAAAATCAAGACAAATCTTATTTTTTGTTTCTCTTAATAATTCAAAAAGAGCAGGGTGTCTTCTTGTTGCACTGGTCATCATTAATGTGCGTAAATAAGCTGGAAAATTTAAGTGTTCATAGTCATGATACAAGTCTTCTAAATTTTCTGGTTTATCACCATTAGAAATTCTAATTGAATCGGGTGTGCACATTGGTAATTTTTGTATTTTTTCTAATGGTAAATTTAATAATTTTGCTAATTCAACATCCCTATCATGCTGATTTTCGTTAAGTATAAATTTCATATTAAAAACCCCTCAAAAATTTAATAATTTTTTGACAAATTGTTTTTTGTTTATAAAAGTATCTGCAATTATGATTTTGATTATAATAATCATATTCATCCTTTATCATTTCCATATAAGGACAAGAACACATTACAGATAAATTATCAAAATCGTCATAGTGTGGATGCACGACCCAATAACATTTAAAACAATTAACTCTATCACGATCCAACTGTGTGTTATTAAGTATTGACATTTATATGCTCCTTATCTAAACAATCTGGTGTTTTAATTAAAGAATCCCAATTTGGTCTTATAGTTGGATTATCATCAATTATTAAATGTGGTTTTCCTATTGCTGTACAACGAAGCAAACCATGTTTAATGCGAAACTCTTCAGCATATGTTTGCCCATTCCCGCTCCACAAATATACAGTATTAGTAAGTGATAATTGTTTTATTTTACATATCCTATATAAATTTGGAATACCATTTCTATGTTCTCCATCATCGGTCAATGTTCCATATATATCACAAAATATGTTCATACTTATCCTTTATTGGTTTTACCTTGCTGTTCTATCCAGTTTCGAAAATAAGTAGATTCTGCATTTAATTCTTCAAGTGAACGATCCTTTATTTTAATAATATCCTTTAAATCATTTTTTCCATCTCGCCCATAAAAATAAAAATTGTAGTCTTGGATATTACGATTTAAAATTTCAATATTGTAATCATCTGGTTTTTTCCAAATATCACTATTTCCAGAAAAATAACATTTACCATTTCTTCTTACATATATAACCTTATTAGGAACAGAAACACACCAAACAGTGTTATCATAATGAACTTTTTGAGGTTTATGGTTTTGAGTGTGAAGTTTTGTAAATTTGCTTTTTCTTTCTTGTATGGTATATAGCAATCTTTTAGATGATATTTTTCTTCCTCTAATATAACATTCTTTTGGTTCTCGTACAGAATAATTACCACATTTACCTATTTTTAATAAAATTTCTAATATATCATTTACCAAACGAATTGATGTTGAATAATATGTTTGGTCATAATATTTTGTTCTTGAATGTCCATCACCCATTATTAACCATTTATATAATATTTTTAAATAATCCGAATTCAACTGTTTTATATCATTGGGAATATATTTTTCCCAACTTTTTCCCAACGGTTTTAATTTTAAATATAAATCTTTTGAATTTATAACAAAATCTTTATCGTTGTTATAAGAATATATTAATCCCATGTCATTTAAAAGATTTTTTATTTTTCTAACATTATCCTTTTTAGATTGTGTTATTTGCACCCTATATATATAATTTTTACATTTAAATGTACATCCTTCAGATATAAAAATACCTAAAAAAGCTACCCAATCTTTCATATTAAAGGTATGTTTTCCTATATAAATTATTGGTTCTGGTGTTATACCTATCCATTTTCCAATATTTGGAATTCTATTGTTTATTTTTATATCTTTGGCATATCTAAACTGAAAATCGTTTTTATAATATGTGTTGATTAAAAATTTGTGATTTGGTGTAACAAAATAGTCTATACATTTACTTTTTTGTTTTATCATTTCTCCAGAATATTTTTCTTTAGTTATTTTCAACGGTTTTTGATATTCAATTTCATTATTTATGTTTCTTGTTAAAAAATAATCATTATAACCAATTTCGTTATATTTTTTCCATCCCAATTTGGTTAAAATTTCTGTTTTTGTATCAAAACATCCAGGCAAAGGAACGAATGATGTACACGCAATTGTATCATATGGAACCTTTTTTAGCCAATCAATATTCTTATAAACAGTATCAATGGTTTGCCAAGGAGTCCTGATCATGAATAAAACACGAACCATTAATCCTGCGTCCTTTGCCATCTGTAACGCTTTGGCATTATCCTCTGCTGTTGTCCCCTTATTTAGTCCTTTCAATACATCATCATCAAACGATTCCACACCAAAACTTATCTCAACACATCCCGCCTTTTTCATTGCCTTTAATATTTCCATTGATAGTGGTTTGACCCTTGCCGAAATTCTCCACACAATACCCAATGGTTTTATTAATTCGCAAATTTCCAATACATGTTTTTTATTAGCCGTAAACATTTCATCTGAAAAACGAAACTGTTTTATTTTATATGTATCTACAATATGTTTTATTTCATTATATACATTTTGAGGACTACGAAATCGTAATTTTTGGTTCATTCCAGGACTTGAACAAAAACTGCAACCCCATCCGCATCCCCTACTTGTTAATATTGATGTGGTTCCTTTTCCTTTATATTCCATACTAAATGTTTTATCGAAGGTTGTATGATTTGCAAAAATATGACCGCCTTGTTTATCTTTTAACAAATGCCTAGCTGGAAAAGGAATTATGTCTAGATTTTTAACAACTTCTCCTTTATAAATTTTTTGTTCATTACCTAACAAAATATCGTCTAAGATAGTATGTATGGTAATTTCTCCTTCACCCTTTAATATAGAATCAATAACTATCCAATCGACATATTGATCGCTAAATGTTCCAGGCCCACCAAGAATGACTTTACTATTAGGATATTTATTTTTTATTTTCTTTGCAAAATCATTAGACTGCAATAATTCTAGTGCTGTTACTGTTATACCATAAACATCACACTCCGGTAAATCATTGATTGCCTCTTCTTCAGTATAAGAAGAATAGTTTTTTAAAATAACATCATGTTGTTTGGTTTGTTCTAATGAACTAGCAATATAAAGTAGACCCAAAGGGGCTTGGGCCTCTGGATCAACTAAATAAGGGTGTGGAAGATAAATAAGACATATTTTCATTTTATTTCCTAACAAATTTTGCAATGTTTTCAATTGGTATTTCGGTTTGGTTTATATCATTTAATGCTATCAAATAAGCCTCATCTGCGTTTATTCTATTATCGTATAATCTTTTTATATTATTAGAAAGTAATAGATTATTGATATCATAATAATTTGGATTTAATTGTTTTAAATCCCATAAAGCTAAGTCATTATCTACACGACTACCTGTCAATAAGATATACACATTACCATGCTCAATGACTGTTTCTTTCATGTCTATTAATTTATAAAAATTGAAACATGTACTGCCCTCATCTAATTCAAAAGGATAATCAAAATTCATATCATTTACAATATTAATTAACCGATTTTTTAATTCCTTAAACTCTTGATTAGGAATAAAATATTTCTTTAAATTATTCTCTAATTCGAAAATTCTAGTTTCTAATACAGATATTCTTTCTAGTGTTTTTCTGTTCATTCAGTTACCCTTTCATAATTATGCGTCCATATTTTGAGTTGTCTTGTTATACCGTCTGTAAATTCAAAATTTTGTAATACACAAACTTCGTTATCTGTTTGGGCAATAACATAATAAATTGTGTTGTCGATTTTTACTCTTTCATTGATAGTCATTATTTATCCATTTCTTTATTGTTTTTATAAAAACAATCAATGTAAAATTAATTTTAAAAAATAAAGAAGCCTGTTTTATACTCCAAACTATTCTTAATACCGATTTATATTTTGTCATAATAAATCCTCCATTTATTATAATTATACCATATTTATTTTGTTTTTGTCAATTTTTATATAAATGGATTTTTTGCAGCTTTATCAATTTTTCTTTTCTTAGATGGCCCAAAACAATTATTATCAAAATTTATAATAAATTCATATAATATTTTTAAATATTTTATCATTGTTTTCCTTTCTAAACAGACACATATCCTGTAGAGGTTATAAATCAAGTTCTGGTTTATTATATAATTTAAATTTATGTTTCTAAGAAAATTTCCAGTTGTGTCTCCGGCTTCAACAATAACAAATGTTATTATTGAACAAATGGACAGACTTTTAGTAATTTATCTAAATCAATATATTGTTTGCTTTTTTCAAAATCTTCGAATTTGAACCCATTTCCCAAGACCTTGTCTGAAAATTTTTGATGTTCATAAGGAACACCATATGCATACGCAGTAATACACCCATGAAGGGCAGATGAAATAATATATTCTGATTTAATAACCTCGTCTATAAATTTATATACATCTTGTGTTACATCAATAAAATGAGCATTAGGAAATGATTTGGTTAATTCTGGAATTAATACTCTATCAATTGCATGTGGAATTACTGATATTTTATATTTCTTTTCTAATTTTGGATTATAAAATCTGGGCATCAATAATGCGGGGTCACCAAATATTTCAGGACATCTGATTCCTTTAGTTATTAAAATATTTCTTGTTTCTGGCCCTCTAACGGCATGGATTCTTTTTGGCGTTGGTATATCTGTAACAAAATCTGAATCAGAAATAAATCCTGCTCCCCAGACTTCAGTTTCTTCAGTAGCCCATCCAAGAACACTGCCTATTGCCATATAGATAGTTTCTTTTTCTAGATTGCCAAATCTGTTATTTACCAATTTTGGTGTTTGTCCAGAAATTAATCGAACTAACTCTGAGTTAAGATTATCTCCAAAATTAGTTGATAAACATGCTCTCACAACGATATCATTTATTCCTTCGCCCATTCTAACTTCCTTTCAATTTCACTAATTAATTCATCTTTAGATTTATGGTTGTTTTCCCAATGAAAATTAACAGCCTTATCGTCTATAATTACATTATAAAAAGGTTTATCATTATTTGTTCCAGCCATATTGCTTGGTTGTACATTTACACCATGATAAGGTACATTATTTTTTTCTAACCATTTTGTAAATTTGACAGTTTCTAATCGTCCAGTAAAAATTAGTATATAATATCCTTGGTCGTAAAAATAACGAATTGTTTCTATTACAGATTTTTGTGGTTTACCCAATTTATCTATAATAAAAGGTCTATTATATGATGCTATTACACCATCAAAATCAAATGCTAAATATCCTTTGTATTTCATGTACATAACCTTTCTTGATATTTGCGAGTAAGAAAACCAAAAATGTGAGGATCAAATACACTTCCAACATTTATATAAGTATTATTAGGATTATTTTTATATAATTTATAAATTAAAACATTACTCATGGGGCCACCTGCAACTAATACAATTTCATTATTCTTATTGGTTAAATAATTAGATAAAAAAAGATTTAATAAATTAGAATTATAGTCCTTCCAAGCGTTTTCTTTAATTCTAATATATTTTTGTGGTTTAAATGGCAATTGCCAATCCATTCCTAATTCATTACCAACAAAAATACAGTTTTCAAAAAGAGGTGAGAAATTGTCCAAAAAATCTAAATAACTATTATTAACAAAAAGACAAGCATAAACTATGTTTTCTTCTATATTCGTGTAATCCAGCCCTTTATAATATCGTGGACTTTTAAATTTAAATGCTTCACGTAAATCTCTTTTAAATTCTTGATCTCTAGCATCTTTAGGATCAAAATCAAAACCTTTTCGATTACATGCAACATTGTCCATAATGTTATGTTCTCCATCACCAAAACGGACAAGGGAGAAATTTTGTTTATTAACAAGTTTTTGATAGAATAGCAAAAGTTCTGGAGTCATATATTTCCTTTATTTGGTTTGATATTCGTTCATATATTTTTTTATTGCATCTTCATATGACAAGTCTTTAATATCATTCAAATCGTATTTTCCGTTCCAATTTTTGTCAATCTTTCGTTTCCACGTTCCTATTCGGTTTCCGTGAAAATCTATTGAATAAAGAACTTGATTTACATCGGATGTAGGATAAATCTTTTCCATTTCATCTCTCCAACATTGATCTTCCCCGCCAAACTTCATATCTTCAGGAAAAAGAACACCCTTGTTTACTGGAAACATAAGAGTTGCAAACCCTCTTGTTGTTCCTGGCACTTTAGTCTTAAAATTTTCCCACGTACAATAAACCATTTTGTCTTCAGTCATCTCTTTTAATTGTTCTTCGATTCGTGTTGGTGCAGAAATGTCGTCACTATCTTGCCATATAGCATACTTTGTATCGCAAAATTTTAATAACAAATTTCGGGCCTTTCCTACTCCTTCGTTTTTTGTTGGTGTATTACAAAACAATTTTACACGATTATCCTTTTGTGCTATATCAATCACAATTTCTCTGGTTTTATCATTCGATCCGTCATCATAAACAAGAATTTGTAAATTCTTATATGTTTGATTTAAACTACTATTTATTGCTCGTTCAATAAAACCTTCCCTGTTATAAACAGGAATTAAAATCGAAATTTTTTCACTCATTATTTGTTCCTTTCCTTACAATTAATCTTTAATATAAACCCTAAATTCTGTTTCAACAACACTATGTATAAAAGACTCATTAGCGTTAGAATTACCAAAAGCCACTTCTTTTTCTTGATTATGTATTTGTTGTAATTCCCAAATCAAATCTTTAACTTTCATAAAACATCCTTTATATCTTTATAATCTATTATTTTATTTAAAATGCTTGTTTTTGAGCAACTAATAATTTGCAAATTTGGTCTATCTATTCTTAATTTTTGTAATATATGTTTAAAATGTGTTGAATAATTTAGAAGATTTTGATCCATTTTTTCTTTGCTTTTTCCGTATCCGTCATGATAATGGGTATCTTTTTGATCACAATTCATATCAAATCCCAATAAATAAATTGGATTATAACCCATTATTAATGCCATTTGAAATGAACAATTTCCTGACCAAAATGGCATACCGTTTCTCTTAACAAAAATGGTATGGTGTGGTTCAACGGTTACATCGTATACCTTACCACTATAAGATATAGTATCTGGATTAAATATCAATCGTTCTTCTGTAGTATTATTTGTTGCGTGCACTACATAGTTATGTTTTTTTAAATTTGCTTTAAACCCACCAGGAAAAACTCTGTGTTTTTTATTTTTTACACGTGTGCAATTTACTCTTTTGTATCCTGCTTTTAAAAACAATTCCAGCATTCCATATCCTATTTTTTTACTTATCGTGGAAACAGTATAGCCAGTTTTCACTTTAGTTCCATCACCATTCATATATGCCATTAAAAATAAATGAATTAGATCTGGTGTTAAAAATTTCAGATAATTGGGTATTTTTTTGGACACACCAGATCCTCCACAATGTTTTTTTATATATTTTCCTAGCACATTGTTTGTTATACGAAAAGAAAGCATATTTTTATTTTCTGATTCTACATATTTGAATGGTAATTGTGACAGAATAGACCTAATTTCATCAAGGTGTTTAGATTTTTTACTTTGATAAATAGTAATTCTGTATGTTTCTCCCCAACTATTTATACCACAATAATTGTTACCATCGCTTAAATACCATCCTAAAAACTGCATAAATATTTCGGATTTTATTTTGTATTGAATTTTTTTATAATTTCCCCAACCAGTATATTGTTTTCCGTTTATTTTAATATAATCAGCGTGTTTTCCTACCCATTTAAAATCGGTTTTTAATGTGTAATGGTCATTTTTAGGGTGGTCATTAAAAAATTTTGCTGGTTTAAATTCATATTTTTTTCTATCTCTACTATAAACAAACATAGAATGATCTGGTGTAACTGCAAAATCGGTTTGATGTCCTCTTGATACAGATTTACAATATAAATCACCACTATAATCAAAACATTGAATGTCTGAAATAGGATAATAATCCGCTATTTGGGTTTTTGGGTCTAAACTTAATACAGTGTCATTATGTTTTAAATTTTTAAAATATTTCCATCCTCTTTTAGTAAGAATCTGCGTTTTATCATCAAAACAAAAACCCGAATTATATCCACTATTAAAATTGTCAAAATCAAAACCCACGTTTTTTGCCGATTTACAAATAACTATCTTATCAAAATCCTGTAAATCGTAAGTTAGATTATATTTTGTATCAGTTATTTGTCCATTTATGTTTTGTATTGTATCCGATATACAGTTAGCAACAAAATATTTTTCTGCTTTATTACTTCGCCATTTATTATATAGATTATTCTTTTTAAGATAACTCAAAAAAGTATAATCCGTCGTAACAAAATAGTTAGTATTTGGAACATCAAAAATGGATTTATTTGATACAAAAGTAGTTTTATGTTTTAATAAATCAAAATTAAAGTTTTTTAAGGAAGGGCCACCGGCTACAACAAAACATGGATTATAATTAACGGGTACTGTTTTTACATATAGTCCTTTTTTGTTTTGTAACAATTCATATTTTGCAATTGGGTATGATGTAATAGGAATTTCTTGTGAACTTGTTTGTTCTTTTATTCCTTTTAATTGATTCATGCATTTAGTTATATAAATATCTATGAAATTTTGATTTATTAATTCACCAAATACATCATAAAAACCATCATTTAAAATATTTTTTATTTTACTCATTTTTATATCCAAACAGTTTATACCAATATTTATGAATGCCAATTTTGAGACTGATCCCACATAAGAAAAGAAACAATAATATTATATTAAAGATAACAACCATAACATTTATAATCCCTAGAAATTTTTCAATATATGTTTTAATCGGAATCAGTTTTAATTTTGATACGAATTTGTTCTCTAACTTTATTTTGATCAAGTTTTTCCTCGTTTTCTATATTTTTAAAAAACTCATCATAAGTTATTTTTTCAAATGTATCAATGCGTGAATTCATTGACACATTATATATTTTAACATCAGTATCTGTCAAATATGGTTTCCAAAAATCTTGAATATATGCATCTGTATTATTATAAACTCCAGTAGAAAAATGTCCACATACGTTAAATCCTACTCCTGTTCTTTCAACATTATTTTCGTCTGTAAAATTGCCAATTCCTTTATTGTTATTTTGATAAAAATGGGTTTTACCATCTTTCTGGCCCATGTCACAGCCAAGCAAATAAATTTCGTTATATCCTAATGCCATTGCTAGTGTTGTTGTAAATAGTCCAGCTAATACTCCAGTATAACATCCTTTTTTTAATGATTCCTTTCCAAAATATTCCGAACTTCCATTAACCATTACTAGAGTGTCACCTTTAGCACATTTTTGATAACTTCCTCGTTTTCTGTCTGTATACCAAAACCCTATGGCGGGATTATTAATTCCAATAACTAATGGATAATTTTTTATTTTATCAAATCTATCACGATAAAATGTCCAATCCACAAATGTTATCAATGTGGGATTAAAAAATTGAAAAGCTTCGTTAATACCAAACGTAGCAATATTATCTAGTTTAGTCCAAAGACCTTTTTCAATTCCTTCTTGCATCGATTGACCTGCACCCAATATAACACATTTTTTTACTTGATCCATACAACACCTTCCTCGTTGTCAGCGATTATTGTTTTATGGGTTATTATCATAATCTGTCTGCCCGTTTTTTTCTGTATTTCTTTAATAAATTCCATACCCTTCATTACGGTTTCGTCATTATCTAAATGTTTGAATGGCTCGTCGAGAAACAAAAACCCATTTGTCTTTGATACTTCTAATAAAACTTCTCTTAATGCTAACGATGTTGTGTCACAAGTCCCGCCGCCTCTTGTGGTCATAATATCGTGTGGTTCTTGCATACCTGGTGTTAAAATGTTAAATGATAATTCTGGTAAATTTCCTCTTCTGCCAAAATCCAATTCAAACTTGTATTCGTCTGACTGATGGATAAATTGCAAAGCGTGTGTTACCAGCGATTCAAACATATTAATAATTAATGTTTTTGTTGAATCCTGTACTAATGTAAGAACTTCAACTGCTTTACTATTTAATTCTTTTTCAATTTTTAAATTATCAAATCGTTCTTGTGATTCAACAAACTGATCCTCAAGAGTAGATAGTTTACCCTTCAATCTATCCACTTCAGATGTAAAAGATTCTATTTTATTTTCTAATTCTTTAATATTCATTATTTTTCCTCAAATTTACAACTTATACAAAAACTGCATGGGGAATTTATATGACAAGAGCATTGCATGTCATAACTAACTGAACAATCACCGCATCTTTCAGTATCTAGATGTTTACAGTCGTTACAATCGACCATTATATTTATTTTCCTTCCCATGCATGTTTAACTGCATTCATAAATTCGTCATATTTTATTATATTTATTATCGTAACAGCTATTAATGAAGGAATAAAATATAAAATTATTTTGAATTTCCTAATATATTTATTTTTTATATTACATAGTAACATTAATATAGCACCTTTCTTTACATTTTAACTTTTATAAAAAATTGTTTTGTCTGACACTTGATTATCATCCGTTATTTTAACAGTCACATCTTCTCTTGGTATCAATCGTAATTCATCAAATTTTGAAATAAGCATAAAACTGGCATGACTATTATTTGAAATCAAATATTTACCATCCCATTGCCATGTAGCACCATGAATATCTTTAAATTCTCCAACATCAAATTTTAATGTATTTAGGTATGCTTCTCTTCCAACATTAGTCAAAGAAATATTGGATATGTTTTCTAATCTATTACAAAGTTCTTTATATAAGTCAGGAAATTGTTCAGATAAATGCTTGACAAATTTTGGAACTTCTTCTTTTTGATATGATTTTATTTCTCCACCCATCATAGCTTGTGGTCTAAAGGTACATATTTTTACAACAGTATCAATATTAAAAAATTCTTTATTTAGAAAACAACATCCTTTTGCAAAAAATCCACCCTTCTCTTTAAATGGAATATCATCATTCATTGTCATAAATGAGTACGGAAGATATATAAAATCACCTATAATAGCCATAACGTCACTTGCTTGTCTAAGTGCATCTAATACGTCCTTATATAAATCTTTTTTATCACTTAACCAACTATAATACTTTCTTGCACGTCTAGTGAAACCGTCTATTTTAGAATATGTTCCATAAGGACATCTACTATATCCATATGCACCTATCCAAGAGCATTCTTTTCGTTTAAATAAATCACAATTTTCAGAATTATGACAAGAGACAGTTTGACATTGAGATCGATCGTTTTTATTACTTTTAAATAAAGCTCTGTGCGGTTCATACACATGAGCATGTATTAGTTTATGTTCATTATTTTTCATAGCATTTCCCACATATATGTTCTCCATCTTTACAAGAAATAAATTGATCATCTTTAAAATCTGTACCACATTTATCACATTGTTCAACGTATTCATAACAATTATCACATTGACAAATTACTACCTCATAAGTTTTAGCTTCCATTACACTAACTCCTTTTCAATTTCTTCTATAATACCATCCATGTCCTGTTTTAAATTAGGAATAATTTTTGTGTCTAAATCATCATAAGAAACACCCAACTCTTTTAAAGAAGAAAGATGTTTTTCTTTTTCTTCCGTAAGGTTCTTTTTCTTTTCTTCTGCTTTTGCATGTTCAATTTTTATTTCTTGAATTTTCTTTTCAAGTTTTTGTATTTTTTCTGTATATTCTGTCATTCTATTCTCCCTAGTTTACATCCTTCTTTTTGGGTTATCACATCATATCCTTTTGATTCATCAAATTGTTTGCAACTATTTTGCCATAATGCACATTCTTCTCTTAGACATTTAATAATCTTAAATTCCACGGATACATAACTCTTAGAATATTTATTTATTTCTGGATGAGTCACTTCTAAACTTGTACTCATTATTGGACAAATTTTGTTGGTCATTACCTTCCTCCTATAAATAAAAATTTTAACCTATTCCAAAACGACATCTTTTTGTATTTATTTAACTCATCATACTCTTTGTTTCTAAGTTTTCTTAAACTGGATATAAGTTTTGCATCTTTTTGTGCTTTTTTATTCATGTTATCAAATGCTTCAAATGGTAAGCCAAGAATATCTTGAACATGTTTTGCAAAACCAAGACAAACTTCTTCATCACGTTCATTAATAAAAAACTTACCTGTAATATGTTCCATTTTAACATCTATTGGTTTAACGCTGTACCTATCGAAATCCCTTTTTGGATAATATGCTACATCACAACAATCACCATTTACATTCTCCACTATAATATCTTTAACTAATATCATTATAAATTTCCTCCAAATATATCATTGAACGGATTATCTTCCCCAAACATGTTTTTAAAAGTATCAATTGATTGTTCATGAACATTACATTTACAAAATGGACAAATATCACTACCAACATCAAAAAATACCTTGTTACATTTGGGACATTTGACCACGTTTGAATTACTCATTATCTTTCATCCTTAATTTATCCAATTGGTTTATTAAATAGTCAATAACTGGTTGTTCAATATTATTATCCTTACCGGCTTTAATAATTTGATCTCTTGTTGATAAGTCCTGCCACTCAACACTATTTAGGGCCTCAATAAAAGCGGAAATATCCTTCTTTTCTGCTTTCTTTTCATTGTATTTACTCAGATCAAAGATTTCACTGCCTTTCTTGGCAGATGATAGCTGGATTATATCGATTAATCGTGTCTGAGTGTCCACCAGTGCGATTTTAGGCATATGACCATGTTCTGCTATGGATAAGCGACCAAAGGCCCCTAGATTGACAAATTTGACGTTATTTACTGTTTCAATTCCCCAATCATGATGAAAATGGGAACACAATACCACATCAGCGTTAGTTTTCAGTTTAGATGCCACAATATGTGTTGCAAATGGAAATTCTTTTAAAGAAATAAAAGCATGAGGAATTATTATTTTAAATTTATCAGTTTCTTTACAGTTTAAACCAGAAATACAAAAATCTTCTTCAATATTATGCTTATAATTAATGCCCTTAATAAAACAGGTATTATCTTCATATTCATCTAAAAGAGTAATGTTTTTACTTCTTCGCATCATATGGGCCAAAGATGTTGATTTTGACATTTCCAAATTACAATTTACGAGATCGTGATTCCCATATATGACCTTTACATTTATATTGTTTTTTTCTATTCTATCTAAGAATTCATCTACTACAGAATTGCTAACTGTATTACTATTAAAAATATCGCCGCCTATAATCATAAACGAACATTTTTCTTTTTTATAGATAGTAATGCATTCATCTAGTTTGGCCATACAATCTGAAAAATAATCACCAAGTCTATTGACACTATTTTTGCCAGCAATATGCGAATCTGAAAAATAAACAAATTTCATAAATTATTCCTTAATAAACCCATTATTAGTTGCCCATAAAGAAAGAACATCTTCTTCAAAAACATTCTCTGGATCATAATTTTCTTTTATAAAATCAATAATTTCATCTAAATATTTGTTTACATAATATAAAGACATTCTCATCCCTCTTAATATTTTATCCTTTTTTCATTTTGCATAATGGACAAACATTGTCCAATTTTTTCCATATTTCATCTAATTCTTCTTGATTATTATATAGCATTTTTAAAGATTCATCAATAGATTTATCATTTTTTGAGTCCTGATTTTGTAAATTTTTCATTTCTGTGCTAATCTTGTTTAATTTAATAAACAATTCATTTTTATTATATAATTCCTGAAAATCTACTTCTGGTATATTTATTTTAGATGACTCTATCTTTTGTAACATACTGTTGATTTCTGATAGCTTCTTGCTTATTTCTACTAACTTACTGTGTTTCTCGGCTTTTTTACGTAGATCGGAAATGGTTTGATCATCTATCATTACTATTGATGATAGTCTTTTCTCAACTTGCTTTAATGCTAATTCGTTTTCGGATATTAATGAAGATAATCTTTTTAGTTCTTCTAGTTTTTTTGATTTTTCTTTTAAAATAGCATACTTATTTTTAATTGAATCTAATATTTTTTTGTCATGGTTGTATTGTTCAGAAAATTTAACAACATCGTTTTCCTGTTTAACAAGAACCTCTTCCACGTCTTTATACTCTCTACTAATACGCAGACTTTCTTTGTTGCATTTTTTAAATAGAGAATCTAACAACTCATTGCCAGTTATTTTATTGAATAGTTTTGATCGAAAGGATGGGGTTTTGTCAAGCAGAAATGGGAGAACCAGTTGTTCTGATATGTTTAAATTAAGGGATTCACTTCCAATGTCGATTTGTGACATTCCAATTGCGTCTTTTATTGCTTGTGGTGTATCTTTTCCAAAATTATCAAATACTTGCTCATCTTCATTTGGTTTTCTAAGAATGTATCTATTTATTGAATTGCTTTTTACTTTTTCGACTTCAACACCGTTGTTAAATGATAAAACAACAGATGTTTGTTTTGTTCCTTCTTTACGTAAATCATTTTCCTTAATACCAGAACAGAAAATTGTCCAATCGATTGCACGTCTAATTACACTTTTTCCGGCATCCGTCAATCCAGTAAAAATAGTAACATCATCATTAAAATCTACTGTTAAATCAGAATGTTTTTGAAAATTTATTAGTCTTGCTTTCAATAACTTTATCATCACTTCTCCATAATCGATTACTATATTTATTCTTGTGCTTCTTTTAATAAATCATTAATATTATCCTTTAAATATTTTGTAACATTTATGAATCCTTTTGACTCGCTTTTGTCATCAAAACCTCTAAACTTACATCTTGCTGGATATACCTCTTTAATTGTTCCCTTTGTTAAATCTTCATAATCAATTACAATGGCCCATCCGAATAAATGAAGAAATCTATTAGTAAACCATAATAGGCCTGCGTCTCTAAATTCGTTCCAATTCTTTTTATCTATCATTCTGTGATCCTTTTATAATTTTTCTTTATTCTTCTAAAAAAATTCTTAAAAGAAATTCCTTTCTTTTCTAATCCTACTTTTTCATATGCTTTTAATGCTGATTTTCTCAATTCAAGAGTTCGTGTTTTGTTCATTATTTATACTCCATTTCAATATAATATGTAGCATCTATTGATTCATTCGTGTTTAATGATTCCAAATGTTTTAAAAGTTCTTGTTTTATTGATTTTACTCTTTTATTAATATATATTTTTGCTTCATTTTTATTAGTAAAAATAAATTTTTTCATTATTTGTCCTTTAGAAATTTTTCCAAGTATTTTAGTGGTTCTTTTTCCATTACCATTATTGGTAAATGATATCTCCAATCTCTATCAACAACTGGCCAACCATTTTCATTAAAATGACTAAATCTTTCTCCGTCTTCAAATAATTTACCATCCCCTTTAAATTCTCCAAAAAACGCTTTAGCAAAATTGTGGTTAAAAATAATGTTCCTAAATTGTCCAAGAAATATTGTTTTGACTAAATTTTCTGGTTCTTGTGTTTTTATAAAGGGTAACAAATTTAAATGTTCTTTGAAACCATTCTGTTCGGCCTTTAAAATTGCCTGGTATAATATATCTTTATTAGTCATCATAATTATATTTCTCCCTGTTACAATAAAAACCTTCTCCTCTTAGATCAAAACCAACATTTCCTATTTGTCTTTCTAAAATACTACCACATTTAGGACACATCCTATTGTTGTTTCTTTCATCTACTTTTAATATGGTAGTTTCAAAATAAGTACATTTAGGACAAATAAATTCATAATTTGGCATTTGGACTATTCCTTAAATAATAATATTGTAAAAGCTGTCAATGTGATTATTTGATATACATCAAAATTTAAAGAAAAGACATTATTAAACAGCGTTATAATTGTTGTTCCTATAATTAAACGAATAAAATTCACTATACGTCCTCTTTCTTTTTAAGTATAACATACACAAAAATGGTTTGTCAAGAAATTATACAACTAATTTTATGATAGTTGTTTTCTTTTTAGCCTTACTAAGACTCTTTGCGTTATATGATTCAAGTTCTTTTATTATTGGATATCCTTCAACATCATTAATTTCCTGTAAATCTATCTTAATTGAATCTCGGTTTCCATTACTATAAAAGATGTGAGCATTTTGACTGGCTCTACTTGCCAATTGTAATGCACCCCAGCTATAATCGTTGGCACCTACAACCGATCCACCCCTAGAAAACAAATCTGATGTTCTACATGAATGAAGATGACCACTAATAATAAATGATATATTTATTTTTTGAGTGGCATATTTTCCTATAATTTTTTGGATACTTTGTTCCATTTTGGAACCTTTAATCTGGTTACCATGACAGATTAAGATGTTCTGTCCAACAATTTCTATAACTTGCTCTGTTGCATTTCCATCAAAAAATCTAATGTTTGATTTTCTAAATATTAATTTTAATGTGTTATAAATCATGAAGTCATAATTATCGCTGGCTACTTCATCACTCCAACCAATATCTTTGGTAATTCTGCTTTCATTGCCAATAACACTAACTACTGATACATTAAAATCTTGTTGTAAATCCAATAGAGCCTGTTCAATGATCATAACAGACAAAAATAATGCCTTTGCCCTATTAGTAGCCTGAGAAAGAATTTCGTCAAGTCTTCGATCGGAATTCATTAAATCTCCGGTCATACAAACAAAAACATCTTTTACATTCTTTGCCTTAAAATATGTTCTAGCATCATTTACAAATTTTCTGATTCTTTGGGATGCAATATTAAAATCATACTTATTAGATACAATATCCACTAATTCATTAAGATGTAGATCGGTAAGATGAAGAATTGCCCCAGATTTAGTGTTTGATTTTATTTCTTTGGTACGAAATATTTTCTTTGGTAATTCGTGCTTTTTTAATATTTCAATAAACTCTTTATCTAATTCACCAATAGCATTACTCAGTCTTGAATGTTCACGATATGTTTTGTTTTTTATCCGATTTAAGTCGGATTGTTTTTGTAATTTATTTACCAATTTAACATTTTCCCGTTGAAGAATTTCAACGGTTCCTATTTTACCTGATGCTTTTAATTTGGCTATTCGTTCGGCTATTCGCCTTACGTGTCTATCTAACATATTGGCTATTTCTGATTGTGTTAACCCTTGTGCATATAAATCTATAACATCTTCATCTTTTATTGTTTCTTTATTCATTGTTGTTCTCCAGTTCTTGATTTATATTTCTGTTTTCTATCATACAATTGATACATTTGGTATCTGTACCGAATCTTCTGTTCCCATCATTTGAGATTAGGCCACAAATAGGACAAATAAAATTTTTCTTTGGATCACTCATTATAATTCTTTCTTTTTTAAATCAAATATTTTTGCATACTTTTTAAAAAAATCTATTGTAAAATAATCACCATGTTCAAGATTTGCATGTCTATGATTAGTGGCAAAATCATCTTTTAATCCTATAAAACCAGAATGACCAAATGGATTCCAACGGCACACTTCATCCTCTAATGATGAAAAAACATGAAATTCCTTAAATTGACCATTGGCATATATTTTAGATAAATCCGTTTTTATATTTAATATGCTTGCAAGTAAAATAACTTTATCAACATTGATAAAACCATTAACATCATCTTTAGTTTTTAAAGACAAATATGTCAGTTCTGTACCATAACTGTGTGCTATTATATTGATTGAAGCATTTGGATAATCTCTTTGAAGCTGATGTAGTTTTTTCTTAAATTTAGATGTTAAATACCATTTTATCAAGGGATTAATAGACAAAATGGCCGGAAGAAAATTGTATGCATAATCAACATATAGAATATCATTGTCTTTATAAAAAACAGTACAGAATCTAATAAAAGAATCGATCCAACTTTCTTCGTGTGTTCTTATGCCATGTATTCCAACAATTATTTTTTTAATAAGTTTTCCGTCCAATTTCATACTTTCTTTACCAAACACCCATGGCTTCGTAATATTTGGGTTATGATATAAAAGCAATTTAATTTTTTCTATCATATAAATCTCCTATTAATATCTTCTTGTAGTCTTGTATAAATTCGTGTATTATTTGTCCATATGTGTTTTCCATCTAAATATACGTTCCACGGAATAAATAAAGTATCTTTTGAATATTGATGTAATACATATCCTATTGCTTTGTGTATTTCTTCATTAGTCAATTGTCCGAATTTTTGAACAGTAACAGTATATCCATCCCAATAATTTCTAATACAATATGGTATATAACCAGGTTCATAATTATACAAACAATTAAATGTTTGAATTCTTAACAATGTAATATTACCACATTCAACTTCTTGATCATAACGTGGGTATTTTTTACTATCGACGTACCTAAGTGTTAAAAGGAGCCTTTGGTTATCTTTATAATATTTTTCTTTTAAATAATCTGATACATCTTGATTTGTCATTACAAATTCCATTCCTTTATATATTTTATTAATATATCTCCATGACACGCTTTTGGTTTACAAAAACAGCCCAATATTTTATCTTTAAGTTGTGGTAATAGACTTATTAGTTTTTTGTTATTTAAAAAATAAACTTCATATTTAGAAATAACATCTTCTCTTGATCCATCTTTACCAATAATAAAAGGATTTCCCCATATTGAACCACGTCCAATATAGACATCATATTTTTCTTTTTTGCAATGAACAACTCTGGTCATAACCAATTCTCCAAATATCTAACTCGTGTATCATTGTTCATTAATATCATATTCTGAAGATGTTCTTCCCACAGTTTTTTATCTGTATTACGATACGTGTAATAGGCAGGATTAAAAGATTGAACATATTTTTTGTCGCCAAAAAACGCTTTTGCAAATTCGTGTGAGAAAATAATATCGTTAACACTAAAAAATAATGTTTCTTCTGCGCATCTTCCGTTATTATCAAAATACAAGAAGTCTTCAATTTTAATGATTTTCCAACAACGATCTATATTTCTAGATTCATCCTGAGTACCTTTAAAAATTTCTGACAAAACTGTTGGTATTAAATAGCCATTATTTTCTGCCTTTAAAATGGCTTTTTCTAATATGTATTTATTTATCATTAATTGAACTCCGTTCCATTCTTTCTTAATAAATAATCTTCGCTTATGCTCTTTAATATTTTTCTACCTACTCTTGGATCAATTTCTTCATTAACTGGCCTAATTACACATCCTTCTCTTATTTGGTTTTCATAAATTGTGCTTTTACCGTTTGTGTATTGTTTAACTATTTCTGCACTATAAGGGCCTTTATATAATAATGGGACTGTTGGCAACATCAACTTATTACAAATAGATTTAAAATCACTATCATCAAGATATTTATCTATATTTTTATTCTTAATATCAAAAAATCGTAGTTCTATATCATCTAATCCATATTCTAAATCCTGAATCCCCTTTCCATACACTTCTGAATAAAATATATAATTTGGATAATCTCTTAATAAAATATCCAATTTATATTTCTCTGCTGATTTACTCCAAACATCTGATCCATAAAAACTATTTTTACCTCTATTACCAACTAATTGAACATTGTGCGATCCAATACAGAATTCATATTTATCACCGAAATTAAAAATTGATTTCTTTTTGGGTAAATAAGATGCTCTTGCATTCGATCCATGGAGCTTTTCATATATAACAACCTCTTCACCATCTTTAAACAAAGTATTATAGTGTTTAATATTGTTTATATCTGTGTACTTGTCAAATAGAGGATTTAATTTTTTCTTACGTTTAAAGATACCATCCTTTATTAAATGAAAAGATTTCTTTATAAATCTTGAAAAAGAAATACCACCATTTCGCCATTTTTTGTATGTTTTATATAGAGTTTCTTGGTTATTATTTATACTATTTTTAGATTGTGGTGGTATCCATTTAGTGATACCCATAATATTAGCAACGTCCATTCCTTCTTTTGGTTCTTTAATATTATTAGGAACATCTAATATAAGACCCTGAGAAATATATTTACGTAGTTTAATAGTTCCCACTTTTCCATCTTTCTTTAGAAACTCAAGATTATATTTCTCGATCAGATTATCAGGAATAACAGAATCTGGTGGACAATAAACAACCAAATCGCCTTTTTTATATTGATCTAAACTAACGATACAGTTCCAACCTTTTATAACAATTATCGAAAGTTTATCTGCATTTGGGTGTTTAATAACATCATCCACCTTGCATATTTCAACTATTAATTTACTGCTCATTTATTCCTCCAATTAATATTAACGCCAAATATCAATATATATGTTTTCCTTAATTAGAACTCCATCTTTATATATCTTATAACGATATCGTCCTGATTTATCTTTTTCAGATATTGCGACATAGTGATAACGGGTTTTCTTCTTGAACAATCTTTTAAAAATTTCTATCATATTTTCTCCTCAATATGACATGTTACTGTATAATTAGAAAATTGAATAACTAATTCCGATTGTTTCTTTGCTAAATTCGCTTTCCTAATTAAACTGGCCAGTAGTTTAGTTGTTAATTTAAACTCATCTTTTCTCGTTGATAATGTCGAAGATAAAACCTGAGAAAATGGTTTAACCTCTCCTAATTCTGTAGGGATAACATTCTTAATGAATTCCCTTGTCATTTTACATTAAATCCGTTGGTTTAATAACAGGATTAGCAACAACTTTTTCGATCTTTTTGGATGATTTTTTGTCATCTAATGCTTGTTCTCCATAATATAATTTATATCTTACATCTAAAAGCAATCTTATACCCATACATACGGCTTTGTAAATAAGCATTAAAATGGCATCTTCTTCTTTAATATCTTCCGGTTTTTTAATTTCACGCCACACGTCTTTTGCTGATATCATTGTTATTCTCCTTTTTAATATATGTTATTGATTTTGTATTACCCAAATAAAACCACCTGCCGTTTTGCGTTTGCCAGAACAACACTGTGATATACTTGAAATATCTATTTTTAAATATCTGTGTGCTTCAGATTGACTTATCCATTCCTTAATAAATCTTCCTTTTAAATCATATTGAAGGACTGATTTTCTTTTATCTTTAGCTGAGTTTTCACCTTTCTCAATAAACCGACAATTACTGTACTCATAATGTCCGTCGTTTTCTTCTCGATCAATACTTGGCTTATCCATCAAATATGCTTTATCTCGGTTCCACAATTTCTTTAATTCTTTTGCCGTAATAAGACACTTAATACCACGCCCACCATAGTATTTATACCGTTTGTTGTTTGAATTGTTACATCTTTGCTTTATTGAATCTAATGTTCTTCTCCAAGGATATTTTTGACGATATTCTTCCATGTGACCGTTTTTACAAATCTTACACCAACAATCTAAACTATCTTTATTTTGAATATGATTAGTAAAATTAGTTACAGGCAATGGTATTTTGCATTTTGTACAAGTTTTAGTTTTCATTTCTAAATATATCATTCTGCCTTGCTTGAAATTCAAAACTTTTGCATTTTTATCTTATCTTAATTGTTTACAATAACACTTAAAGATTGTTCGTATGATATACCACAACTAGGACACTTTTTTAATATTTCATCTGGATTCTTAACAAGATATCCACAGTCCTTACATATAATGTACTCTTTTGCATCATAAAGAAAACCTTTTTCTTCTTCAACATTCCATTTTATTTTGTTCATTTGGTACTCCTTTGTATTTGTCTTTCCACCAAGTTTAATTTGACAATCGTAGCAATAACCAAACATAGTTGTATATTTATCAACATCGGTTTTACATATTCTACAAATTGACATAGTTTATTGTCTCAGTATAATTATAACATATTTTAATTTGTTTTAGCAACCTTTTGTCCAAATAACTTCCATTGTTTTATGTTTTTGACCATTCATTTCAACTAAATTTTTAAATGGTAACCAATCAGCTTTGTTATTTTCACAAACAATAATTTGACCTTCTCTTGATTTACACCAATCTGCTAAATTATTAAAATCAATGGTTTTATTTGATTATCTATACCATTGTCCTCCAAATTGATATGGAGGGTCAATAAACCAAGTGGATGGTTTATTGGGAATATTTAAATATTCATTATGAAATGCTTTCCAATGACTAATTTTATATAAATTATTAGCAATATCTTTTTTTTTGTTTTCAGTCCAACCATTGAACTTTTTAGCTGTTTTTTTGGGACTTGCCGAACCACTATTTATATAAAATCCAATTAAACTTTTTTCTTCTGAACAAAGTTGTGTATAATCATCAACGGATTCATTCATTTTTAATATGGGCAAATTTAAAATATCACACTTTTTGGCTTGTATTAACCATTTCCATAAATCTATGATTGTTTTGTATTTATCGATAAGTATAACTTTTTTTTTCCAATTATCGCCAAACAAAGAATATTGTGCTGCACCACAAAATGGCTCAATAATTGTATCATATAACGGTTTTGGATAATATTTGGCTATTCGTTTTTTAGTTCCATAATATGACCACATTATATTGTTACCTCATCATAATTTTTTGTTAAAATATTTTTTTTATTTGCAACTTTTTTAGACTTTTTCTCTTTAACCGCTTTTTCTTTTTTCACTTTTGGAACATAAATAACAAACGGATCAAGTTCATTCCATAATTTTTCTAAATCCAAATCTTCGGATTTTAAATTAGAATCGATGGCCTCTTGAACAGTGCAATATTTAGCACCTTCTCCGACCTTGCCAATTTTATTATTCTTAATTAAATCAATAATACCATCTTCCCCATTAAAATATTGCTTACTTATTTGTGCCTGAATCTGTCCTTCTTTAGCATAAGTAATAAAAGGTTTAACTTTATATTCTCTAGAAATCATTTGCATGACATCTGGTTTTGCTAAATATCTATTTATAATTTCACTAATTTGTTCTTTTGGAAATTTGGCATTCTTTCGTTCTAATATCATTGATTTTAAAACATCTTCATAAATAGTAATTCCTAGTTTTGTTGCATTATCTTTTTTAATTGGAAGACCGACCAATTTTATTACATCTTTAAGTTCTCCAGACTCCTTATCCTTTTCTTTACAGATATACAAATAGTTTTTCTTTTTACCTGTCCATTCTGTTATAAGTCTATTTTTTATTTTAAGATTAATTTTATCCTCTGGTTTATCTTCGTTCTTTAATACTAACTCTGTCAGAATATCTAAAATTTCTTTATCTGTGAAATCTTTATAATATTTTCTTAAAGAAACCCACACATACTCTTCGATTTCGTTATTAATAACATCATCTTTATCTAAATCAATACTTTTAAAAGATATTTTTTCCATACTATGAGGAAAAGCAATATAATCTAAATGGTTTTCTATATCAATTTTAAATGTATCAACTGGAAAAGGCACATTATCTTGAACAATATCGACTATTTGTTCGAGACATTCTAAAACATACTCTCTAGTATTTTCTGTACCAGGTCTTGCCCGTACCATGCACCCGTCCGTATCTCCGTATAGCGTATCAAATCCAAAAGAATCCATCATCTCGACGGTTAATTCGTGCATTTGCTGACCTAGCCAACAAGTATCCCATCCACCATTTTTACCACCAACCTTTTCAAATATCAATGACCTAAGTACGCCGTATAAACTATTTCCGCTCCAATTAAATTTTTTATTCCTTCCTGCCATTAATGTGTTGTTATCTTCAACCTCAACACAATAGACTTTATCATTATATTCGTTTATTGATCTGTTTGCTTTTCTAAAAGAATTTGGGTTGTTATTATAGACTATTCTCCAACATCCATCATTTTTTAATGATAATGTATATCCTAAACGCATGCATAGTTCAATAAAATCGTCTCTTAAACAATCATATTTTGTTGTAAATAGTTTATGTTTTTTTGACCCATCACCATCAATTAATCCTTCAAAAACCTTTTTTATATTTAAATCGTCAAACATATTTTTGTTATTGAAAGATTTATATCCTAATTTTCCAAAATTATTAACTATAAACTCATAAAAAATGGGGCCAGAAATTTTAATAGCCTTTTTACCACCACTATATTTTAAATTACATTTATCCAATGCATCTGTTATTTTTTTATAAATAATAGGGTTTTTAGATTTAGATTGTGAAAGAGATATGCTATATGTTGTTCCTCTAATATTTCCATTAGAATATAATCTTGGTCTTATAATAGATGTAGAACCTTCAGCCAAATATATTCCTATTAAATATGATAATGTATTATTGTCATAAAAAACAGATATTTTTCTTGATGTTTTATATTTTTTGTTAAGTAGATATATACTTGAATTTTTGCTTTTTAATATACTATTTAATCTATGTTTTATATCATTGAATGAGTAAACAAAATTCCTATCATTACAGTTATATTGTTTTTTTATATTTTCCAAACCATTTTCGTATAACCATGTTCGTCCATGTTTATTCAATGGTTTAATAGAATATAATAATTCATCTTTGTTGATATAATTTAAAATATTTATTTGTTTTTTATATTTATTTAATGGTTTATGTATTGGCAAAGTATACTTGTTTTGAATATCAATTGATTCAACAAAAACAGGTGACTGTTTTCTGTTTTTATGAACTAAAAGAAATCTGTGATTTGGTGTAACATTAAAATCAAAATAATTGCCCTTATAGTGATGCATTTCCCCTGTATAGTTATATTCAAAAACTTTTTTTATCTTCTTTTTTTCTGCAATTAATGTTTTTGGGTTTATGCTATAAACTAATTCTCCTATTTTACAGTCTTTTATATTTTGAATACGGTTATCTGCCATTAGAACGTCTGTGTCTTTTGAAAAACAGTTTAAAAAAATCTTAAATGCATATATCATTGGATCATCTGGCGATGTTTTTTTAAGATTAATACGTTCTTTTAGATTTTCCATGACGTGTTTTGACAAAATATGCGGTTCTGATATGTCATAATATCCTTTTACCTTAAAAACATTGTTACCGTGCCAAATATTTGGTTTATTAATATCATCGCCATCTACTTCGGCAAACAAATTAAACATACATAAAATATGAGGATAAAGAGAGGCATAATCAATATACCAAACATCTTTTGCTTCTTCAACCGTGGGTTTTAAAACAGTTCCTCCCATTTTTTCTTTTTTACCACGATGTTCCCCGTATGTTGGTTCAACACCCATTACGTTACAAGCACATTTATACGTTAATGATGCAATTGATAATCTAATCCATGATAGGTCATAAACAGATTTTTCATCTAACATTTCAACAAATGGAATCCAATATTCCCATAATTTGTCAAACATTTCTTTAGTAGCCATAACATCAGATTTTAAATATATTTGAATTTCTTCAAGTTCTTCTTTTGTCCAGCTATTTTTTTCAAAAATTGTGTAATCAATATCTCCTTTTTGTGTTTCTAATCCCATGGCTTCTGCCATAGTGCGTAACTTATTATTTTTAAATTTATAACCCATCAATTCGCCACGATTTTTATAAGCAAAACCACCTCGATTTTTTACATTAGAAGTGCCAAGAATATGCATACAATCTACTTGGGTATACCAAACATCTGTATCAGTAAGGTCATTGTTTTTTAAAATTGGGAAATCAAATTCTGCTGAATTAAATCCAACAATCGTTTTATGAGTAGCCAATAATCGTTTGGCTATTTCTCTATCAGAATTTATGGTCATGTTCAAAAAATAATATCTATCGTCTTGATAAGAATATGCTCCTATAAATTTTACCTGGGCAAATTCAACATATTCATCAAAATTAGTCTGAAGATTTATTTTTCTCCCATCAGGAAAAAAAGAACATGTTTCACAGTCTATTACAAGACAGGATAGTTTTACTTTATTTAAGGTCTGAACATTATACATTTATTTCCTCGTTATCGACAGGCGTTACTAAAGTTTTTGTTGTTGCCATATAGTCACATGTATATACTGCCAATTCTATAAGAGAATAATCAACAATAGGTTTTTTGATGTCATCGATTGTCCATCTTCCCATATGATGACAAATACTTTCATCTATTTTACAATAAATTATATCATTTTTATTATGATCCGCATAATATTTTTCTGCATTTATGGCGTGATAAATAAAATCTTTATCGGCTGTTTTTGCAATATCATGTAAAATACAAGCTGATAACACAATATCTCTTTCAATACCAAATAATCCCCATCCCTCGCATAATCTATTTGCTAAATAGACAACTCTTTTAACATGAATTAACAAACCACCTTTTCTGTTTGTACAAGCTGGATGATATTTACCAGATGACGATGCTTGTGCAATCCAAAAATAATCAGGTGCATTTTCTAATGTGTCTTTTGTCCATTTACGAACATCATGATTTTTAATCAAATTTAGTTCATTATTAAAAATATCACTTTTCATTTTGATACCTTATATGCTATTTCATCAAATCCTTCTTCGTATGTAGGTTCTTCATACATACTATTAAATTTTTCCCAAACACCTTCCCATATTTCCTTTGAAAAATCACCATGAGGATCGGACAATCTTCGTTTAACACTTTCTTTTTTTGATATTTTTGGGAGAACATAAGCAATTACTCTATATTTTCGTTTTTTAGCGATGGTAATTAATGTTTCTCTTGATGATTTTGATACATTGGTTTCGTCCATTACAATATTAACATTTGTCATTACTAATTTTCGTAACATTGAAACAGAAATATCTTTAATTGTTTTCTCAAACATAGGGTCATAAATATATATTCCTGATCCTAACATATAACGTAAGGCATCTCTACTTATTGAATAATAATTAAGTTTTACTAAATCATTAATCAGTGTTGTTTTTCCACTTGCAATATTCCCTACCGGAATTATTAATTTTTTCATTATTGTTCCTCAAAATCTTTATTACACAGATTACATTTAGCCGAAAATTCAGAATTACCCACTCTTACATTAATAGGTGGAGTACATTGACAACTAAACTTTTTTAGTTTACTTTTCCCAATTGGTTTATCATATGCTTTTTCTTCTGTAACCTCAACACCGTGTTCTTTTAAAAAATTAACAAATACTTCTTGTGGTTTATCAATACGTTGGCCTTTTTTATTATAAATTAATCCAAAAGAAGCAGTCATTGTTAAAAATTCTTTATTATGATAATTATTGCTAGTTACAACCTCTTTATCAGAAAAACTACCTAATCGTCTCTGATATTGGTGTACCATTTCATGAAGAAGAGTGGATAAAATTTGCCATTTTTCTCTGCGTAAATGAACAGAGTTCATATTTATATTATCCTGTACACCTATTGCATTTCTTTCAGTGACATAATGTCCTAATGTGGAACATCTTGTTTTTTCAAAACTTAATACCGCAGTTGACAACTTGCCATCGAAAAATTTATCATTGAATCGTTCCATCCAACGATAAAGTTCGAAAGCATCTTCCTGCATATCCCAATCTTTTTCAGAAATTTCGTGTTGTTTAATTGCTTCGTTTATATTGTTCAATTTCTTCTCCTTTATACCAACAATATATTCCTATTCCAAATAATGCTATTATTGATAATACTTGAAATATATCTATAAAACATAGAATTATTTTATTCATCTTTATCTTCTCTAAATCTAACAAATCCTGGATGACGTGGAACTTTTAAAGAACCTAAGAGCATTCCTTTATATTCTATCCATCTACCAATATAAGAATCTTTGTTTTTCCAGATTTCGTTTTTTTCGGAAACAGACATATCTAAAGTAGGTTTACATTTTTCACCTTCATACATAACAACAAAAGCAGAAGCACTTTCAATAGGAATGCGATCTTCCTTCTTTTTTGAAGTAACGCTTCGACCAAGTTCGTTTGTTTTCTTATCAGCATTAGGATTTACAATTGTTGCTTGTACAACACCTATTATTTGTGCGTCTAAAGTAACAAACGGCTTAACTTTAAAAATAATATCCATACTAAGAGAACATCTTCCAAATTTATATATTCCATTTAAAGATCGTAAAATTAATCCCTCATATCCATCCTCTAATGCTTGTTCGAACAAGGCTTGAACTTCTTCAGGATTATTAACAACTACATGAATAACTCTTTTAACCAATTCTGGAAATTCACTACACCATTTACCCGTATCTTCATATCGTTGTTGAAATGGTTTATTAAAGTCATCATTCTCAATACCGTCAAAACACCAAAATTTCATTCCAGCAACAGCTTCTTCTCTAGTAATATTAACCTCGTATTTTATACAAAGTTCATTCCATTTTTTAATTGCATCTTGGGTGGTATGATCTTGAGTCATTACACAACTACTAATCATAGAAAATGGAATATTATGATTATAAATCTCTCCATCTCTAATAGATTGTGTTGCTTCAGTATACCGTCTAATAGGTTCAAATTTATCTCTTATTTGTTTATTCTGAATTTGCTTTAAAGAATTAGATAGATTCTCGCCCTTATAATGTACATTACGAATTCCGTCTAATTTATAAGATGCTAACATAGGATAGTTTAATAATTTTAAATCTACTTCTTTGTTTGGTGCTTTTATTGGGGCAAAACTTTTTTCTTTCATTTTCAAATCCTTAATTAGTCAATTTTAGTAATTTTATATTCTGATGCACTAACATGGTCGATTTCGATCGTATCACCAACATCAACTTTGGCATCACGCAGTGCAAAATACAATCTCCAAGTATTGACTTTTAATTCTTTTCCTTCTTCAACAGGAAATACATCATAATAACCAGTATTTTTATGATTTTTATCTTTATAATTACCTTCTTCCTCCTCATTTTTAACTCTACGACATTCGCCTGTCAAAGTGAAAACATTACTCTCTCCTACTTTTGGTGCATATACTACATTACTATCTGGAAATAAACTCATTTTAATTCTCCTTTTTATTTTTTAATAAATCTTCGATTAAATCATTCATACTAAAAACCTTTAAAATTGCAATAGACTTTCTGATTTCTAAAACATCTATTTTCATATCTTCAATATGTTCATAATCATTACTATTTGCAGTAATATATGATTCTATACACCCAATTTTTTCAGATATTCTATCTTCTAGTGTTTTTATTGCTAGTTTATTCATTTTAATCTCCCCATGTTATATCATCTGCGGTTTCTCTAATTTTTGGTTCTTCAGGTTCAATATCTGGATCATTATCAATCGGTACTTCACCAGTATATCCAATTCGTTTAGCACCTTTCTCGACTACAAGCCTCTTTAATCTTGACTGTGCCGACAATATATTTTGCTTAGCACCATCAATATATCCTTTAAAATCACCAAGCCATTGTTTAACATCACTTGATAAAGAACGAGATTCTGCTTTAGCCATAGAAACAGTTTGAGCGTTGATCTTTTCAGCCAGTTTATAATAGTTATTTTCTCCGTTATTTTCTAATCGTTCAGCATAGGATTCTAATGCATTTACAACAGGCGATAACTTTGAATGAATACCAGTGCTTTGATCTAAACAATGTGCTAGTTGGTTTTCATCAAGTAGATCACCTTCAATAAAAATATCTGACCATGAATCGATAATACCAAATGATTTTTCAAAAATTTTATAAAGTTGTTCTATCTTTTTGTCTGTTATAAATTGAATTACATCTTTGCTTGTCATGTTTTTTTGTTCTCCTTTTT